>JAYUYB010000679.1:0-16196 GCA_043752655.1 Chloroflexota bacterium | reverse complement strand
CTTCCGCTTCGCCGCCCTCGCCGACAACCCCCGCGATATGAACAGCGACCAGGCCGAGAAGCTGCTCGACGTGGGCGATGTGCTGTCTGGCACGAACTACATTTTCTTCGAGCGCAACACCGGCCGCGAGCCATGGCAGTTCTACTGGACCGCCGCCCTCATCCGAGGCTTCAACCTCCAGCCCGATTACATGGCGCTCAAGCTGGGCACCTCGCTGATCGGCTGGCTCATGCTGCCCGCGATCTTTCTGCTCGCCCGTGAGACGCTCGGCACGCGCGCCGCGCTGCTCGCCACGCTGTTTGCCGCCGTCGCCAGCTGGGGCGTGATCACGTCCCGCTTCGGCCTGCGCTACCCGCTCGCGCCCTGCGCCGTAGCGTGGACGCTCGCGCTGCTCGTGCGCGGCCTGCGCCGCGACAGCCGCAACAGCATGCTCGCCGCCGGCCTCTGGGTCGGCATCGGGCTACAGGGCTACACCGCCTACCGCTTTATGATCGTGGTGCTGCCCGTGCTCGTGCTCGCCTGGCTGGCCTGGCTGCTCGCCCAGGGGCGGCGCCCAGAGGCCCGGCGCGCCTTCGCAAGCGCCGCCCTCGCCGCCTGTCTCGCCGTCCTCGTGATGCTGCCGCTGCTGCGCTACGGCGTGGAGCGCCCCGACCAGATCTTCTACCGCGCCGCCACCCGCCTCACCGGCGCCGAGCAGGCCATCCAGGGCAGCCCGGCCCTGATCTTCCTCGATAACCTCAAGAACGTCCTGCTCATGTTCAATGCCACCACCGACGAAGTCTGGGTGGCCAACCTGCCCGACCGTCCCGCGATGGACGCTGTGCTCGGCGCGCTGCTCGTGGCGGGCGCCGCGGCAAGCCTGGCGCTCAGCTGGCGCACCCGCAACCCCTGGCCCGCCCTCACGCTGCTGGCCGGGCTGCTCATGCTCGTGCCCTCGGCCCTCAGCATCGCCTTCCCCGGCGAGAACCCAAGCGTGGTGCGCACCGGCGGCGCCCTGCCCGCGCTGATGATCGTCTGCGCCACTGGCCCCGCCCTACTCCTGGAGCAGCTGAGCAAGCTACAGCGCCCGGCGATCTACCGGGGCGCGCTCGCAGGCGTCGCCGCCCTGGCCCTGCTCGTGGTCGCGCTGAATCAGCGGCGCGTATTTGTGGATTACCCAGCGCAGTACTGCGAGCGCGCCCAGAACGCCTCGGACATCGGGCGCGAGCTGCTGGCCTGGGAGGCGCGCGGCAACCAGCGCACAGCGGCCTGGATCGTCGGCTACCCCCATTGGGTCGACACGCGCGCCGTCGGCGTCTGGGTCGGCGACATCAATTTCCCCAACACCGTGATGGGGCCAGAGGCCGTGAGCGCTGTAGATCTGGGCGGCCGCCCCGGCTGGTTCGCGCTCAACCGCGACGACCTCCCCTCGCTCCAGGCGCTCTACGCGCGCTACCCGGCCGGCCAGGAGCGGCTAGTGGAGGGGTCGCTCTGCGCGGGGCGGGCCTTCCTGGTTTTCGAGAGCGAGGCCGGGCGGTAGGTGTGCCGAACCAATCTCTGGGCCTGCCGCAGCGGCGCCGCTTCCCCACACCTCCACCCGCACGCCGTCGCGCTCGCCCGCCCAGAGCAGCACCGTGCAGGCGCGGCGCAGCAGGTTCTTCCAGAGCTGCGCGTTGGCAAACAGCTCCTCGTCGGGCGTGAAGACGTTAAAGACCGAGCGCGCCGCCACCAGGATCAGCTTCTCTTTGGCGCGGCTCAGGGCCACGTTCAGGCGGCGCGGGTCTAGCAGAAACTCGCCCGCCGCCCGCAGGTACTCCGGGTCGCTCTCGGTGGCACTCACCAGGATGGCCCGCCGCTCGCCGCCCTGGAAGCGCTCCACCGTGTCGATCGCCGAGGCCAGGATCACGCCTGTGGCGGGGTCGCGCGGGGCCAGCTGCGGCAGCGCCGCCTGCAACAGCGCCCGCTGCGCCCGGTGCGGCACGACAACCCCCAGCCCCGTTGCGTGATCCAGCGCGTGGCCCGCCGGGTCGGCCAGGGCGGCCAGCAGCTCCACCGCCAGGTCGCGCTCAAAGCGGTTGCTCGTCTGGCTCGCCGCCTCGCTGTGTACCACCACCACCAGCGGGTGCTCCGGCGCCAGCACGCTCGCCACGAAGGCGTCGGCCTGGGGGATGGCCGCCAGCACAGCCGTGCGCCGCGAGTGGTAGGCGATCCCGTCGCGGGCGTAGATCTCGACGCGCAGAAACTCGGCCATGGTGGCGTGCAGCCGGAAGCTCTCGGCGAAGCGAATGATCGGCGGCGCGGGCTCGCGGCTCAGCAGCGTCACAAACAGCGACTCGTAGGCCCGATACTCCTGGAACGTACGGCGCCGCTCGCCCGCCCAGCCGTGCGCGATGATCGGCGGCATCTGGCGATGATCGCCCACCACAATCAGCTGGCCGTCCGGGCGCAGCGCCAAACCCGCCATGCACGCCTCTGGCAGGTTCATCTGCGAGGCCTCGTCCAGCACCAGGCAGTCGCACAGCTCCTGCCCAAACAGCTGGCCCGCGTCCTTCAGCATGCCGTAGCAGCCGCCGGGCGTCAGCCCCACAAAGCACCACGGCTCCACCCGGATCGCCACCACCTCGCCCTCGCCTTTGCGCAGCACCGTCACGCCCGCCAGAGCGTCCTCGCTCGGCCGCACGCGGAACAGCGGCGTGTCTAGGATGCGCGCGTCGAAATGCTGCGCGAAGATCGTCGGCTGGCTCGCCTGGAGCGCCCGCAGCTGCGCCTGCACCTCGGCCAGCTTCTCCAGCAGCACGTTGGTGGCCGCGTGGGTTTTGCAGCTCAGGAAGGCCCGAAAGCCCTGCCCCGCCGCGAGTGCGCCCTGTAACCGCGACAGCAGCGCGAAAGCCGTGGCGTAACTTTTGCCCGTGCCAGGCGGCCCCTGCACTAGCAGGGTTGGCGCGTCGCCGTAGCCCTCGATGTAGGCCCGCTGGTTGGGGTCGAACATGTGCAGCGCGCCCACTGCGTGGAGCGCGACAAGCCCGGCCATAAAGTGGCGCTGCCCAGCCTGAGCGCTATCGGGCCAGGCCACACGCTCCGTCGTCGGCTCCGCAAGCCTGGCGTACACAGTGTTCGGGTCGCCCCGCAGCAGCCCGGCCACCACCTCCTTGCAGTAGTAGCCATACCAGTCGTTCGGCTCCGGGTCCACGCTGTAGCGCTCGCCGTCTGCCAGCGGGCGCACCATTGCGCCGATGGTCGGGAAGATGTAGCCGTGCGACCACGCGCCGCCCGGCGATTCGCTCAGCTCCAGCTCGGCCACGCCCGCCACGGCGTCGAGCACGTGCAGCGTGGCGCGGCGGCTGTAGAGCAGCTGCTTCACGGTGGGCGTAATTGGGCGGCGCTGCTCGGGCGGCAGCCGCTCGTCGGCGCCGAAGCGTGGCGCCAGCACCAGCCGCTCGCCGCTACGAATGTCGGTGAGCGCGAGCGCCGTGGCGAGCGTGCAGTCCACGTCGTCGAGGTCGATGCGCAGGCGGAAGTGCGCGGGCAGCGGCAGCGGCTCGCACTCAGCTTTCTGCGCGGGCGTGAGCGTGGCCTGCTTACGCTTCGGGTTGGCGGCCAGGAAGTCCGCGCGATACTGGGCCTTGAGCGTGCGCCGCCGCTCGTTCTCGCGCAGCGTATCAAGCAGCTCAGGGGGCTGGTCGGCATCGTGGTAGCGCAGCACCAGGCTGTCGCCAGAGAGCACACGACGCTCGGGCGGGGCGAGGCGGGCCTGCTTCCAGGCGCCCAGGCGCGCGTGATGCTCCAGGGTCAGAAACTCGTCCAGGGCCTGCGCCAGGCTGCGGGCCTTGCCACTAAACTCCGCGATCACCGCCAGGTCGAAGCTGCTCTTCTCGGTATCGCGGTTGCCGGTAAAATCGCGGGCAACATGCTCGATCGCCTCCAGACGGCGCAGCTGGAAGGCGCGCAGCAGCGCGGGCGTGGCGCGGCGGTATGGCTCGTACTCGTCGGCGCCAGACGCGGGCGGCGGCAGCTCGCCCCAGGCCACATAGGCGTACTCCAGCGGGAGCTGGCTGCTGAAGCGGGCGCGCCCGGTGTACCAGCTCGTGGCGTCGTCCTCATCGAGGCGGCGCTGGTCGTCGAACAGGCGCGCCCGAAAGATCGCCCGAAACTCCTCTGGCTCGTCCCAGCGAAAGCGCAGGTAGCGGGCCACGGCCTGAAGCGACTGGCAGAGCATGGGGTAGCTCTTCAGCTCGCGGATCTCCTGGTCGAGAAAGCTCACCAGCGGCGAGTCGAAGGCGGCGATCTGGGTAAGAAAATCGTACAAGGGCGTGGCGGCGGCCACGGCCCCGAAGTGGCGCGCCAGCGCATCCAGCAGCAGGCGCTGCTCGAAGCTGTTGAAGAAGATCAGGTGGATCGGGGCGCGCAGAGCGCCTTCCGCGTTAGGCGCGGCTACCTCCGCGATGGCCGCCAGGGTCGCGTCGATCCAGGCCACCAGCAGGTCGCGCTCAGCCTCGGGCGTGCTCGGCGGGCCGGCCGCAAGCTGCACCACGGCGCGGCGCCGGGTGGGCGACTCCACGCCGCCCTCGCAGGCCACCACGAGCGAGCCAGCGAGGTAGAGCCGGTCGTGCAGATGGTCGTGCTGGGCGTCGAGGTAGACGCGCACAAGGTTCGGGTTGTGGCCGGGGTCGCAGAAGGGCAGCGAGCCGTAGCCCTTGCTGGGGATGTAGCTCAGGAAGCGCAGCTCGTCGCCCTGCCAGGCGCGGTAGCGGCGGGCGCGGTGAATCAGCTCGTCGAGGCGCGGCCCAACGCGAGGCGTGGCGGAGAGCGCGCGCACCATGGGCTCGGCGCCGGGCACGGGCACAAGCTCGATGGAGTCGGGGGCGCGAAACGTCTTGAGGGCGGCGAGCTGCGTGGCGCTCTTCACACCGGCGGCCTGGAGCGCGCTCTTCTGCGCGTCGCTCAGGTGCGGCAGCAGCGAGAGATCGTCGTGCTCGGCGCTCCAGCGCAGGCAAAGCTCCTGGTAGAGGCAGCCGTCGCACTTGTAGCTCAGGTGGAAGGGCAGTTCCTCGAAGGGGCGCATCACAATCTGCTCGGCGACAGATTCGGGGCCAGTGACGAGGCCAGCCGCCTCGGCGCGGTAGCTCTCGGGGTCGGGCACAAGCTCCAGCAGGGCGCCAGCCACGCCGAAGAGCGCCAGAGCCTGGGCGCGCTGCTCGGCGTGGAGGCGGGCTTCGTCGGGCGAGGCGGGGGCGGCGCCGTCGGCGGGGCCACGGTAGAGGATAGCGGTGGCGATCTGCAGCGCGGGCATGCCCGCGTCGGCGAACAGGCGCGCCAGCATCTCGTGGTAGAAGGCCACCTGGAGCCGATGCTCCACCTTGGCGCTGCGCGAGCTCTTCATGTCGGCGACGAGCAGGTGGAGGGCGCCCGCAGCGTCGCGCTCAAAGCGCAGGATGTCCACATCGCCGCGCACAAGCCAGGGGCCGACGGCCACTTGCAGGCGGGGCTGGAAGAGATAGAGCAAGGCACCGGGGGCGAGCTCGCGGGCGAAAGCCAGAACTGCCTCGTTGTGGTAGGCAGCGGCGAGGCGCGGGTCGTCGCGGGCGGCCTCGTTGCAGTGGATCACGGTGGCGCCGGGGAGCGCGCGGATCTGGGCCTCGACCGCGTCCTCGAAGGCGGCGCCGGAGCGGGTGAGGATGGGCGGGATGGCCTGGGGGGCCACGCCGTAGCGGTAGAGGAACTCGCGGCCCTCGGCGCGCTCGTGCAGGCGCAGCCGCAGGTAGCGGGCGCACTGGTCGAGCCGAATGTACTGCGAGACATCCGTGGGCGAGAGCTTGCGCGGGCCGGACGTGGTTGTGGGGAGGAGCGGGATGGTGTGCATAAGGGTACAGGGGACAGGGAACAGGGTCGGACTCGAGCCATTTGGAGCACGAAGCCGCGAATGAGTGCGAACCACCGCGAAACCAGCCACGCTCATCTGCAATCTGCAATTGTCTCCAGCAGCACCGCCAGCGTCGCCTGCGCGCAGCGCTCCCAGCTGAAGCGGGCAGCGCGGGCCAGGCCGTGCGCGCGCAGCTCGGCGCGCAGCGCCCCGTCGGCGGCGAGGCGCACGATGGCCGCAGCGATCGCGTCGGTGTCGCGCGGGTCCACCAGCAGGGCCGCCTCGCCCGCCACCTCGGGCAGCGCCGAGCTGCTGCTGGTGAGCACCGGCGCGCCGCAGGCCATCGCCTCCAGCACCGGCATGCCGAAGCCCTCGTAGAGCGAGGGGAACACGAAGGCGGTGGCGCCGCTCAGCAGGGCTGGCAGGTCGGCGTCGGGCAGGTAGCCGAGGAAGCGCACCCGCTCCGCCACGCCCAGCGCCTTGGCGCGCGCCTCGATGGGCGCGCTGAGCCAGCCGCGCCGCCCGGCGATGGCGAGTGTGAGGCCGCGCGCCGCGTCGGACGTGCCGATGGCGCGGGCGAAGGCCTCAAGCAGCCGCTCCAGGTTCTTGCGCGGCTGGAGCGTGCCGACGTAGAGCAGGTACGGCGCGGGGAGGCCGTGGCGGGCGCGCGCCGCCGCGAGCAGCGCGGGATCGTCAACCGGCTGGAAGCCTGCGCTCAGGCCGTGGTGGACCACCGCGATCTTGGCGGGGTCGGCGCCATAGTGGCGCACAAGGTCGTCCTTGGTTGCCTGCGAGATAGCGATCACGCGACGGGCGGCGCGCAGGCTCCAGCGGGTTGTCAGATCCAGCTCCAGGCGGCGGCGGGCGGTGTGGGCCTCAGGGAAGGCCAGGTAGCCAAGATCGTGGAGCGTGACCACGCTGGCGGGGTGGGCCAGGGGCACCACATGGGCCGGCACAAACAGCAGATCTGGCCGGTCGCGCAGCAGCGCCGGCCCCAGGCGGGCGTGGGTCCAGAGGCGGCGCAGGGGCAGGCTGCGCAGGCGGAAGTTGGGGCCGAGGGGCGGCAGGCTGGCGGGCAGGCCGTTGGTGTAGAGCGTGTAGTCGCGGTGGCGATCCAGGCGAGCGAGGGCGGCGAGCAGCTCGTAGCTGTAGCGCTCGGTGCCGGTGCGCTGGGCCACGCTCACGCGGCTGGCGTCGATGGCGATCTGCATGTTATGGCTGGACGATCTGGCGCAGGGTCGCGATCAGATCGCTGGTCGAGAAGGGCTTTTGCAAGAAAGCGGTGGGCTGGGCGCCGGCGAGGCGGCGCGAGATCTCGTGGGCGCTGTAGCCGCTCATCAGCACGATCGGCAGGGCGGGCCTAAGCGCCCGCAGCGCCTCGAAGGTGGAGGCCCCATCGCGGCGGGGCATGGTCAGGTCGAGCACGACACAGCTGATCGTGGCGGCGTGCTGCTCAAAGACAAGCAAGGCCTCGTCGCCGTCGCCTGCGCTGAGCGTGCGCAGGTTCAGGCGGCGCGCAACCGTGGCCACCAGATCGCGCAGATCGGGCTCATCGTCAACGACGAGGATCGTGCCTGCGGCGTGCTCCGCCGTAAGCGCTGGCGCGGCGGGCGCGGCGGCACTGGGCAGAAACAGGATGAAGGTGGTGCCGCTCCCCGGCGCGCTCACAACGGCCAGGGCACCGTTGTGGCCGCGCACGATGCCGAGCGCGGCGGCGAGCCCCAGCCCGCGCCCGGTGAACTTCGTGCTAAAGAACGGGTCGAAGATCCGCTCAAGGGTTGCGGCATCCATGCCGGGGCCGCTGTCGCGCACCTGGAGCAGCACGTAGCGCCCCGCCAGAAGCTCGGCGCCAACCCGCGCCTGCGCCAGCTCGGCGCGCTCCACGCGGCGCTCTGCCGTACTCACCGTGATCGTGCCGGGGCCCTGGCCGATCGCCTCGGCGGCGTTGATCACCAGGTTCATCACCACCTGGCGCAGCTGGGTGGCGTCGGCGCTCAGCAGCGGCAGGCCTGCGGCCAGGCTCAGGCGCAGCTCGATGCCGCGTGGAACGCTGCTGTGCAGCAGCGAGCCCAGCTCGTGGACGAGGTCGTTCAGATCGACCGGCTGGGTCGCGATCACGCCCAGGCCGGTGTAGGCGAGCAGCTTGGCAGTCAGCTCGGCGGCGCGGCGGGTGGCGAGCTCGGCCCGCTGGAGCGTGGCGGCCACAGGCGATTCCTGCGGCAGATCCTCGATAGCGAGGTCAAGGTTGCCCTGGATCACCGCCAGCAGATTGTTGAAGTCGTGGGCGATCCCGCCCGCCATCGTGCCGAGGCCCTCCACCTTCTGGGCGATCTGGAGCGCGCGCTCGAGGGCGATGCGCTCCTCCTCGGCCTCCTTGCGCGCCGTGATCTCCACGCACGCCACCAGGATCGCGCTCATAACGCCATCCGCCCCACGCAGCGGCGTGGCGCTCCAGGTATAGTAGTGCTGCTTCGTCTCGCCGACCAGCGTGGTGCCGAACTCGTCGAGGTGCAGCGGTTCGCCGCTCTGCACAATCTGGTCGAAGATCGCGGTAAGCACGCGGGCCGCAGCGGGCTCCACCAGATCGTCAATGCTTGCACCAACCATCGAGCCACGCTGGACCCACTGCTCGCCGAACATACGCAGCTTCACCTGGTTATGCTGGAGGCAGCGATAAGGCGGGTGTGGCTCGTGAAGCGAGAGGCCCAGCGGTGCGTGCTGGAAGATCGCCGTGAGCTCGGCCGCCTGGGCCTGGGCCTGCTCTGCCAGCCGCTGGCGCTCGCTAAACAGGCGCGCGTTATCGGCGGCGAGCGCCACCCGGCGCGCCAGATCCTCTGCCAGGGCCAGGTCGTCGGCGTTGTACTGCCGCAGCGATTCGCAGATAATGAACGAGAAGGTACCCACTTGGCGCTCGCGCGCCAGCAGCGGGATGACCATGGCCGAGCGGGGGATGCCGATCCGCGCAAGGAGCTGCTGATCCTCGGGGCTGAGCACGAGCTGCTCTGACGGCGGCACAACCTCAGGTATCAGCACCGACATGCCGGTACGTCGCACCATGTCAATCGGGTAGGCGGGAGCGTCGCTCATAGGGAAGCGCCGCAGCCAGTCGGCCAGCAGCGCCTCACACGACGGATCGCTGTGGGCCGAGGCAATGCTGCGCGCGCCGCTCGCTGGGTTGTACAGCTCGAGCACGCCGACGTCGGCCAGGAAGGGCACGGCGAGGCGCACAGCGCGCTGGAGCGTCTCGTCTTCGGCGAGGGTATCGGCGAGGGCCACGCTCGCCTCGGCCAGAAAGCGCACGGCCTGCTCGGCGCGGCGGGCCTTGGTAATATCGTGGGCGGCGCCGAAGTAGCGCACCACGCGGCCCTCGGCGGCGTCCCACACCGGGCGGCGATACATGCGCAGCCAGCGCAGCTCGCCGGCGCGGGTGACAATGCGCACGTCGATCGTCCGCTCGCGCCCGGCGAGCAGCTCGTCGAAGGCCTGGGCAAACACGGCGCGATCCTCGGGGTGGATCACATGCTGCACATGCCCTTGGGTCAGAAAGTCGGCGGTGCTGTAGCCGGTAACGCGCTCGATCGCCTCGCTGATCCAGACGGCGCGCCACTCGCCGTCGGGGCAGAGCGCCACCTCAAAGACATAGTCCGAGGTCAGCTCGCTGAGCATGCGGTAGCGCCGCAGCTCCGCGTCGGGCTGCAGCGGCCTGCGGGCCGCCTGGATCGCCGCCGGGAGCCGGGCGAGCTCGGCCTTGAGCAGATAGTCGGCCAGGCCCGCCTGCATGCCGGCAACGGCGCGGGCCACATCGTTATTGGCGGCGAGCATGATCACCGGGAGCTGCGGCCAGCGTGTACGCGCCTCGGCCAGCAGCGTCAGGCCGTCGGCCCAGGGGAGCGTGTCGGCAAGCAGCAGCAGGTGCGGAGCCGGGCCCGCCAGCAGGGCGCGGTACGCCTCCAGGCTAGCAACAAGCTGGAGCCGGGCCTGTGCGAAGGCGGCGCTGATCAGCGCGGCAACCCTGGCGTAGTCGCCCGGGTGCGACTCAACAACAACAATCTGCATAGCGGGTGGGCCTGTCGCTAAGGCTGGCAAGCTGCGCTCGCCGCATTGTACACCGACTACCCTGTCCCCTGTCCCCTGTTCCCTAGAGAGGGCTCTGCCGAATGGGGGGCAGCACAGCGGGCTGGGGCGCGATCAGCTGCACGGCGGCGCTGGCGCGCAGCTCGTCGAGCGCGGGCTGGGCCTCGGGCGTCACCAGAATAAACAGGTGATCGTCGGGCGCAAACACAGTGGCGCCATCGGGCAGGATGGTCTCCTCGCCGCGCTGAATCTGCACAAAGAGCACCCCGCGCGGCAGCGCAAGATCGAGCAGCGTGCGGCCCACCAGGGGCGAGCCGGCAGGCACGATCGCCTCCTGCACCCGGCTGCTCAGGCGCACCTCCGGCACGAAGAGCTGGGGCACAGGCCCGTGGGGTCGCGGGTCGTTCACGCCGAGCAGCCGCGCCACCCAGGCCATAGAGATCCCGTTGAGCAGCACGGAGACCACGACAATAAAGAAGACCAGGTTGAAGATCGTGCGGGCGCCGGGCACGCCGTAGAGCGACGGGTAGGTGGCGAGCACGATCGGCACGGCGCCGCGCAGGCCAGCCCACGAGACCATCAGGATCTGCTGGGGCGAGCGCCCAAACCAGATCAAGGCGGCGGCCACGCTGAGCGGGCGCGCCACGAAGGCCAGGAAGAGCGCGAGCAGCAGCCCCGTTCCGGCCACCGGCAGCAGCTGCGAGGGGAAGACGAGCAGGCCGAGCGTAAGAAACATGCCCACCTGCACCAGCCAGGCCACGCCGTCGTGGAAGCGCAGCAGCGAGCGCTTATGCACCACGTTCGCGTTCCCGACAATGATCCCGGCGATATACACGGCCAGAAAGCCATTCCCGCCCACCAGGGCCGTCGCGGCGTAGACCAGCAGCGTCATGCCGACGGTGAGCACCACATAGAGCCCCTCCTGCTGAAGCCGAATGCGGTTGATCGCAAACACCATCGCGCGCCCGAGCAGCAGCCCGCCAAGCGTGCCGATCGCCATCTGAAGCACAAACAGAGGTGCGAGCTGGGCGAGCGACCCGCCAGGTGTGACGATCAGGCCGGCCAGGCCCGCCGTGAGGAACGCGGCGATCGGGTCGTTCGTGCCAGACTCAAGCTCGATCAGCGCCTCCAGGCCATGCTTCAGGTTCACGCCCTGCATACGCATCACCGAGAAGACCGCAGCTGCGTCGGTCGACGAGACAATCGCGCCGAAGAGCAGCCCCTCCACCCAGCTCAGACTCAACGCCCACATCGCCACAAGCCCCATCAGCAGCGCGCTCACCAGCACGCCCACGTTCGCCAGGATCAGCCCCTCGACGAGCACGGGCCTGATCGTGCGCCAGTGGGTGTCGAGGCCGCCCGAGAACAGGATGAAGGCCAGAGCGACCACGCCGACAGCCTGGGCGGTGGCGTAGTTATCGAAGGCGATCCTGCCGGGGCCTTCGGAGCCCGCCAGCATGCCGACGGCGAGGAAGAGGATGAGCGCGGGCACGCCGAGGTGGCTTGAGGCGCGCGTCGCAACGATGCTCAGCACCAGCAGCACCGCAACCACCAGCATCGCGCGCTCAATCATAGGGCGTCGACCTTGCAAGGGAACAGAGTACAGAGTACATGGTACAGGGCCGCCGCAAGCTCAAACCGCTTGATTGGCTGCGCTTGGCCCGTCCACTGTTCCCTGTTCCCTGTTCCCTGTTCCCTGCGCTGCATCCCTGCGCCGCAGCCCAAGGCAGAGCAGCAGCATGGCCAGCATCACGGCGGCGGCCACGAGGTAGGCTGTGGCGAGGCCGGGCATCCCGCCGCCGCGTGCGTCGGCCAGGGCGCCGAGGGTTGCCACCACCAGCAGGTTGCCCACGCTGATACCCACATTCACCAGGCCCTGGGCCGCGCCGCGCTGCTCGGGCGCAACCTCTTCAAGCACGATCGCGCGCAGCGTGCCGCCCACCACGATGCCTACGCCGAGGCCCATCAGGATAGTTGCCGCCATAAAGGCCCACAGCCCCAGCGCGCTGAGCGGCAGCAGGGCCGACCCGGCGGCGAGGGTGCCGAAGCCGAGCATCAGCACCAGGCGCGCGCCAAGCCGGTTGAGCCAGCGCCCGAAGAGCAGCGAGCCTGCGGTGGAGGCGAGCACCAGCGGGATGAGCAGCAGGCCGGCCTGCGCGGCGGGCGTGCCGAGGGCGGCCACCGCCACCGAGGCGATGAAGATCACGCTGCCCATGCCGAAGCCGGCGCCCACGCAGAGGATGTAGGTGAGCACCAGCTGGCGGCTGCCGAACAGGCTCATCGGGATGGCGGGGCGCCTAGCGCGGCGCTCGATGGCGACAAGCAGCGGCACGCCCAGCACGGCGGCGCCCAGCAGGAAGGGCCAGAGCGTGCGGCCGAGCGCATCGTCGAGCACGCGGTTGATCCCGAGCGTGAGGCAGGCCAGCAGCGCGGCCACAAGCAGGGCGCCGGGGAGGTCGAGCGGCGCAGGCGGGCCGTCGGCGCGGGCTGGGGGCAAGGCGCGGGCGCCCATCCACAGCACCAGGGCGGCCACGGGCAGGTTGATGAGAAAGATCCAGGGCCAGCTGAGCACCACCAGGATGAGCGAGGCCACCAGGGGGCCGATCAGGAAGGCCATGCCGAAGGTGGCGCCGATCAGGCCCAGGGCCTTGCCGCGCTCGGCGGGGGGGAAGGTGTCGCCCACCACGGCGCTGGCGGTGGGCGTGATCCCGCCGGCGCTGAAGCCCTGGATGGCGCGGCCCACCAGGAGCACCCAGAAGGCGGGGGCGACGGCGATCAGCAGCGAGCCGAGCGCGAAGCCGCCCACGCAGAGCAGGTAGATCGTGCGGCGGCCGAAGCGGTCGCTGAGGCCGGCCATCAGCACGGCGCTGCTCAGGCCGAACAGGCTGAACACAATCGTCACCATACCGATCTGGCGATTGTCCACCCCAAAGGCGGCGCGCAGAGCAGGGATGGCGGGGGCGATCACGGCCGCGTCGAGGGCGGCCATGAAGACGCCGACGAAAAGCACGCTGAGGATGCGGCGGCGCTGCTGTGTGACGGCCTCGGAGACCGCTGTTGCCGTGGTCATAGAAGAGCTCCGTTAATGGGTTACACTGCTATTATACCCGCTGCGCAAAGCCATCCGCAGATTGCGCAGATTGCGCAGATTATGTGCCGTAGCCGGGCGGCCGGAAATCTGCGTCATCTGCGTAATCTGCGGACAAACTGCCCGCCGTGATTTGCGCCTGCGGCCCTAGTGTGGCACAATCGTTCGTGTAGCGCAATGCGAGGAGCCCAGCCCTATGGCGAATGTCGGCCAGACTTCCCGGCTCAGCCAGCTCAGCCAGCCCAGCGCGCCCGACTGCGGCGCCGCCCCCGGCGACACGCTCGGCGGGCGCTTCCGCCTGGAGGCCGTCGTGGGCCACGGCGGCCAGGCGGTGGTGTTCCGGGCCGCCGACATGGCGCGGGCCAGGGCCAGTGTGGCCGTGAAGGTCGCCCGCCGCGACCTTGGCGCCGACGCGTGCGCCGAGGCCGCCGCCGTGCTGCGCTGGGAGGGCGGCCTGCTGCGCCGCATGCGCCACGCGGCCCTGCCCCGCCTGCTCCAGCTGGAGCGCGGCGCGCAGGCCACCTGGCTCGCCCGCGAGCTTGCGCCCGGCCAGCCGCTGCTCGCCGTGGCCCGCCGCGGCCCCCAGGATGCGCGGCTCGTGCTGGCGTGGGCCGCCCAGCTCTGCGATCTGCTCACCTACCTGCACACCCGCGACGTGCCGGTGGTGGTGGGCGATCTCAAGCCCGCCAACCTCATCCTGCGCCCGGACGGCGGCCTCACCCTGATCGACCTCGGCGCCGCCCAGACGCTTACGCGCCGCCCGCCGCGCACGCCACGCCCGCGCCACGGCACGCCCGGTTACGCGCCGCCCGAGCAGCTTGGCAGCTGGGGCTACGACGAGCGCGTGGATCTCTTCGCGCTCGCCGTCACCTGCTACGAGCTGCTCACCGGCCTCGACCCCGCCGCCGCACCCTTGCAGCTCGACCTGGAGCGGCTCGACCGTGCGGCCCCGCGCCTGGCCCCCGCGCTGCGCTGGGCCCTTGCGCTGGATGTCGCGCAGCGCTGCCCAAGCGCCGCCGCCCTGCGCTCGCGCCTCGGCGCCCCGGCCCCCGCCCAGCCGCTCCTGCTCGGCGCGGGCGTGGCCATCGCCGACTGGCGCGACCTTGCGGCCGCAGCCCGGCGCAGCCCGCGCGCGCTGGAGCAGGCGGTGAGCAACGGCGCCCTGGAGCGCTGGCTGGCTACGCACCCCGACGCCAGCATGGCGGCGCTGCGCTACGCCCTGCGCGCGGCCCAGCGGTCCGCGCCCACGCGCCAGCCACCCCTCGCCACGCTGCTCACCGCGATGGCCCCCGCCGAGGGCAGCCCGCTGCTCCAGCACGCCCCCGCCCGCCTTGAGCTCGGCGACATCCCCCTGCGCAGCTGGCGCGTCTGGGGCCGCCCCCAGCGCCTGATCTTGCACAACCCAAGCCTCACGCCGCTGCGCTGGGAGCTGAGTAGCCCCGACCAGCGCGACGCCGAGCTGCGCGTGCTGGTGGGCGGCAAGCTGCAGCGCACGGCCTCCGGCGTGGTTGGCGCGGGCGAGCAGTCCCAGCTAGAGCTGGTGGCAATGGGGAACGCCGGGCCGCGCTCCGGCGCGCTCCAGCTGCGCTGCGGCGCCCACAGCTGGGCGATCCCGTGGCAGGGCACGGCCAGGCCTGGGGTGCCGATTGGCAGCCGCCACATCGCGCGCCTGGAGGATCTCGACCTTAGCCGGCCCGACCTTGTGCCCGCCCTGGAGGCTCTGCTCACCCAGGGCTCGCTGCCGCGCTGGCTGCGGGCCACCGGGCGCCGGCCGCTCGCCGCCGAGGTGGAGGTGGCCATGGCGCGCCGACCCGACGAGCTGGGGCGTAGGCTCCTGATTGGGCGGGTGCTGCACACCCTCGCGCCAGAGCGCTTCCCGCTGCTGCGCGTGCGCGGCGTGGAGCTGGCGGGCGGGCAGCCGCTCACCGCCGGCGAGCCCTGTTACGTGCTGATTGAGCTCGACAACCTTGGCCCGAGCGCGCTCCCCCTGCTCTGCCGCAGCCACAGCGCCTGGGCACAGGTGGCGGCGGCGCCTGCGGCCCTCGCCCCGGCCGCGACCGGGCATATCTCGATCCGGCTGCACCCGCCGCACACGCTGCGCGGCCCGCAGCCGGTGGCCCTGGCCCTGGAGGTGGGCGCCCTGCCGCTCCAGCTCGTGCTGCCGCTCCATGTCACATCAGAGCGCTGGTGGCAGCGGCTGCGCCGGCTGATCACGGGATGATCTCTGGGAAGAGGATCGTGCTACCTTCCCAGAAGGCATCGCTCCATGCCAGAGGATGGTGGCGTATCGCCTTCCGGGAAGGGTTCATGTGGCGTGTGGCCTTACAATCTGCGCCATCTGCGCCATCTGCGGACAAATACGCCTGAGGAGCAACCCATGAACCAGGCTGCCTGGAGCGCGTTTGCCACCGCTCTGGGCGCGTTTGCCGCCGGCGAGCCCGCAGAAGCACACGCCGCCGCCGCCCGCGCCGCCACCGCCGACCCGAGCAGCGCCCTCGCCCGCGAGGCCGCCACCTACCTCGCCCGCGTCGCCGAGGCGGGCAAGGCTGGGGTGTACGTAAGCGGCGAAGCCTTCGGGGCCTTCATCCGTGGCGGCGGGAACGTGCCGCTCTACCAGACCGTAAGCGCCGCCCTGCGCGCTGTCTACGATGAGTACCAGGCCGTCGGACTGCTCGATATCGGCGTGGGCGACGGCCTCGCCCTGCTGCCCGCGCTCACGCCCCACGTCCGGCGCGTGGAGCTGGTGGAGCCCTCAGCACCTATGCTCGTCGGCGTCGCCGAGGCCCTTGAGGCCAGGGGCGTGAGCTATCACGCCTTCAACGGCACGCTCCAGGCCTTCGCGGCAGCGCACGCGGGGCCGTGGGAGCTGGCCCAGGCCACCTTCAGCCTACAGTCGCTGCCGCCAGCAGAGCGGCGCAGCGCCCTGGCCTGGCTACGCGCCCACGTGGGCCGCCTGCTGATCGCAGAGTTCGACGTGCCCGACCTTGGCGCGGGCCTCGACCCTCTACGCGCCACGCACTTCGCCGAGCGCTACGAGCTGGGCCTGGCCGAGTACGCCTACCATGGCGGCCTGGTGGCGCAGGGCTTCCTGATGCCCGTCTTCTTCGGCTACTTCGACCCAACGGTGGCCCGCACCAACTACGAGCAGCCCATCGCCGCCTGGGCCGAGGATCTGCGCGCGGCCGGCTTTGGCCG
>JAYUYB010000678.1:0-3037 GCA_043752655.1 Chloroflexota bacterium | reverse complement strand
AGGGCTTCATCCCCACCATGGCCGCCCTGATGGAGTGGGGAGTGGTAGTGGCGCTGTTCATCGGGCGCCTGGGGATGCGGCGCGATGGCATGAAGCTCGGCGAGGTGGTGCGCGACACGCTCACCGGCCGCAGCGTGATCCTGCTGCTGGGTGGCCTCGTGATTGGCGTGGTGATCGGTGAGCGCAACTACGAGCGGATCGAGCCGGTATTCAACGATCTCTTTCGTGGTATCCTCACGCTTTTCCTGCTAGAGATGGGTATGGTCGCGGCCCGACAGCTGCGCGACTTTGCCAAAGTGGGGCCGTTCATGATCGGCTTCGGGATTGGTATGCCGATCATTCACGGCATTGTCGGCGTTACACTCGGCACGCTCGCGGGCCTCTCCGTGGGCGGCGCCTTCGTGCTAGGCGCCCTCGCCGCCAGCTCGTCTTACATTGATGCGCCAGCCGCCGTGCGCGCTACGCTGCCCCAGGCCAACCCAAGCATCTACCTCACCTCGTCGCTCGGGATTACGCTGCCCTTCAACCTGCTGATCGGCCTGCCGCTCTATTACCAGTACGCCCAGTTGCTCCAGGCGTGGTGGTACCCGCTGGGGAGCTAAGGAGGGAACCATGGCGACCAACCCCATTACCCTGGTTACGATCATTGCCGAGGGCGTGCTGCGCGAGCGTCTGGTGGCCGATCTGAAGCGTCTCGGCGCGCGGGGCTATACCATCAGCGATGTGCATGGCCACGGCAGCAGCGGCGTGAGCGAGCAGTTCTGGGCTAGCCCGCAGCTGCGGATCGAGGCGCTTGTGAGCGCCGCCAACGCCGACGCGATCCTGAGCCACCTCCAGGAGCACTACTTCGCCGACTACTCCGTGATCGCCTATGCCACCGAGGTGCGCGTGATGAGGTCAGAGAAATATATGTAAGCGCTGTTTCAACGCGCGGGGGAGAGGAGAGCCGCGCCGCAGCGGGGGTGAGCTCTAGCGTATCGGTGCTATACTGCATAGATATGCGCTAGAGTGCGCTACGTTCTAGGTTTGGGAGGCGTTGTGACAAAGAACATCCTCATCGTCGGTGCAGGCCCAGGCGGCATGGCTACAGCCATGCGGCTCGCCGCAGCTGGCTACGAGGTTGCCATCTACGAGGCCGCCGACAGAGTGGGCGGCCGGATGCGCGGCCTTGAGCTCGGCCCCTATCAGTTCGATACCGGCCCGACTATCCTCCAGGTGCCGCAGATCTACGAGGATCTGTTCGCCGCCTGTGGCCTTAGCTTCAGCGACTATGTCAAGCTGATTCAGCTTGACCCGAACACACGCATCAAGTTCTGGGATGGCACGCACCTGGATCTCAGCTCGGATCTGGCCGCCTTCAAGGCACAGCTGGCCGGCTTTGGCCCTGAGCTGCCGGCAGCCTTTGAGCGCTGGTACGCCGAGCATCTGCGCAAGGATGTGGTGGGCTACGGCCCCTACCTCGGCACGCCCGTGCGCTCGCCTCTGGCCTACCTGAAGCCCGGCGAGATCGCGGCGGCGCTGCCCTTCCGCCCCTGGGAGAGCCTCTACCAGCACTTCGAGCGCTTCTTCCCCGACGAGCGGCTCGTTTACGCGATGGGCTACCAGGCCAAGTATCTCGGCATGCACCCCAGCGCCTGCTCCAGTGTCTTCAGCCTGGTGACGTTTCTGGAGTTTCACTACGGCATCTGGCACCCCGAGGGCGGTTTCCGCGCCCTGGCCCGTGGCCTCGCCCGCGCCGCCGAGGATCTCGGCGTGCAGATCCAGCTCAATCGCCCCGTGCAGCAGGTGATCGTCGAGGGCGGCCGCGCCACCGGCCTGCTCATGGCCGACGGCGAGCGTATCATGGCCGACGCTGTGGTGCTCAACGCCGACTTCGGCTACGCCGTGCAGCACCTGCTCCCCGCCCACGCCCGCGGCCCCTATACCGACCGCAAGCTCGACCGTATGGAGTTCTCCTGCTCGACCTTCATGCTCTACCTGGGCGTGAACCGGCGCTGGGACGATCTGCCCCACCATCAGCTCTACCTGTCGCCCAACATTCGCCGCACCGACCCACTCTGGGCCAAGAGCGCCGTGCTGGACGAGGAAGATCCCTCGTTTTACGTCTGCAACCCGACGATTGTGGACCCGGCGAACGCGCCCGAGGGCCACAGCACGCTGTTTGTGCTGGTGCCAGTGCCGAACCTGCGCTACCCGATCGACTGGTCGGCGAAGGCGGGGCCGCTGCGCGCGCTCATCCTGCGCCAGATGGCGAAGCTGGGCTACGAGGGCGTGGAGCAGCATATCGTCGCCGAGCACCACTACACCGCCGAGACCTGGCGCGACGAGCATCACACGCACCTTGGCGCGGTCTTCAACCTGATCCACAGCTGGAATCAGCTCGGCCCGCTGCGCCCGCATATCCGCCACAGCGGCGCCAAGGGGCTCTACTGGATCGGCGGCGCCGTCCACCCTGGCAGCGGCCTGCTCACGATTATGGAGGCGGCGAAGAGCGCAGTCCACTTCATCGGCGAGGACATCCCGGCGCCGCAGCGGGAGCCGGTGGGAATCAAATAAGCTTCCGGGAAATCGGTCTTCCCGGAAGCTCTACAGGGGCTGCTTAGCTTAGAAGACGCTGAGGAAGGTAGGCACGCGCAGGGCCTCGGGGCCGGCGAGCTTCTTGATTGCGTCGACGCCCGGGAAGGGCACCGGGCCAGCGAAGCCCGTGCCCCCCTGGAGGAACGGCGTCAGCGTGGGGACAGCATCGGAGACGTTGTAGTAAATCGGGGCAGGCAGCGCGTTCGGGTTCGGGATGAGACCGCCCACGAGCCGGGTCAGGGCGAGGTGCTCGGCCTCGGTGGCCGCGTGCTGCGCCGTGGTGGCCGCCAGACGGGGCTCGCCAAGCTCGGCGAAGCGGCGGGTGGCCGCCAGGTAGGCACCCGTGAAGGCCGTCTCGGCGGCGATGAACGTCGCCACGTTGACCTTCTTGTCCTTGAGGAACGCCGTCGGCGTGTAGAACTTGTCGGCGAGCGACTTGCCGCCGAGCGATGTCAGCACG
>JAYUYB010000677.1:0-3041 GCA_043752655.1 Chloroflexota bacterium | reverse complement strand
ACCTCGACATCACCGGCATGATCGGCCTGATTATGCTCCTGGGCCTCGTGGTAAAAAACTCGATCCTGCTGGTGGATTTTACCAACCGCCTGCGCCAGCTGGGTCTAGAGAAGCATACCGCGCTGCGGCTTGCGGGCGCGATCCGCCTGCGCCCCATCCTGATGACCTCGCTCGCCCTGATCGCGGGCGCCATCCCCACGGCCTTAGGCATCCACGTCTTCGCCTCCGGCGAGGGCAGCGAGTTCCGCAAGGGCCTGGCCTGGGTGCTGATCGGCGGCATGATCACCTCCACGGTGCTGACCCTGCTGGTGGTGCCCACGGTCTACAGCCTGCTCGATACCCTGACCACGGGCTTCGCCGCGCTGCTACGGCGCCGCAAGCCAGCCGCCGCCGCCGCTGTGGAGCCGAGTGGGCCACTCTCCGAGCCCTCTGCCGACTAACGCATCTCCACAGATTTCCGGCCCATGTCCGGCCCATTCCGGACAAGCAAATAGCCCGGAAATCTGTGTCATCTGTGAAGAAACTGGAGCCATTTGTGAGCCACAAACGACTTGCCCTGCTTGGGATCGCCTTTACGCTCGCCCTGAGCGCCTGCGCGGCGGCCGCCCCGTCGCCCACGGCCGCCCCGGCCGCTGCCGTACCCACCATGGCGCTGCCCACCAACGCCCCGGTTGGGAGTGCGGCGGAAGCTGCCCCCGTCGCTGCCCCCGCCGCCGAGAGTCCCGCTGGCGCGCCCACGCTCAGCCTTGGCGTCACCGCCTCTGGCGAAGTGACGGCCCGCCAGTCGGCAGAGCTAAGCTTCCGCGTGCCTGGCGTTGTAGCCGCCATCCTGGTAGACGAGGGCGCCCAGGTGCGCGCGGGCCAGGAGCTAGTTCGGCTAGATACCGCCGAGCTAGAGCTGGCCGTGCGCCAGGCAGAGGCGGGCCTTGCCCAGGCCGAGGCCGGCTACGAGCGGCTGCTGGAGGGCGCCAGCGACGAGGAGATCGCCGCCGCCCGCGCCCAGGTGGCCCAGGCCCAGGCCGGGCTGCGCCAGACGCGCGGCAGCGTCACCGACCAGGACATCGCCGCCGCCGAGGCCAACCTCCAGAGCGCTCTTGCGCGCCAGGTCGAGGTGGAAGGTGGCCCAAAGTCGGCCGATCTCACCACGGCCCAGAGCGCGGTGGAGCAGGCCCGCGCCGGGCTTGAGATTCAGCGCACGAACCTGTCGGCCGGCAAGACCAACGCCGAGCTCCAGATCGACCTGGCCGCCAACGCCGTGCGCGATGCGCAGAAAGTCTACTCCGAGATCTACTGGAAGAACCGCGATTTGGAGCGCAAGCTCGACGATTTCGGCATCGAGCTGCCGAAGGCGGCCAGCGACGCCGAGCAGCAGGCGATGCGCGGCGTGCAGAGCGCCGAGGCCCGGCTCGAGCAGGCTCGCCTGGGCTACGAGCAGGCGAAGCAGAATGAGCTCGAAGGGCTCCAGGCCGCCGAGGCCCAGCTGCGCACCGCCGAGGCCAACCTGCAGCGCGTGCTCGACGGCGCCGGCGCCGACCAGCGCTCGGCCGTGGCCGCCCAGGTGGCCCAGGCGCGCGCCCAGCTCGACAAGCTAAAGGGCGACCAGCGCGCGGGCGGGCTGCAGGCCGCCGCCGCCGGCGTGGCCGCTGCCCAGGCCAATCTTGATCGTGCCAGCGCCGATCCCAGCACGGCCACTCTGGCCGGCGCCGGCGCCCAGGTAGAGCAGGCCAAGACCGCCGTGGAGGCCGCCCGGCTCAACCTGGCCAAGGCCACGCTCACGGCGCCCTTCGCCGGGATCGTCGCGAACATCAATGTAGACGTGGGCGACAGCGCGGCGGGCGGCGCGCTGCCCGCCGTGCAGATCGTCGATGTGAGCGAGCTGCGGGTGGAGGTGAACGTAAGCGACACAGATGTGGCCCGTGTGCGCGAGGGCATGCCCGTGGAGATCACGGTGGATGCCATTCCCGGCAAGCGCTTCACCGGCGTGGTGAGCTACATCGCGCCCACGGCCAATCTGCTCGGCAACGTGCGCACCTACCCGGTTCGTGTCACCCTCGACGCCCAGGACGCCGGGCTGCGGGCAGGCATGAGCGCCCGCGTAGCGATCCAGGTTCAGGGGTAGTGGGAAAGCACACCAGAGGGCGGGGGCCAGCGCCCCCGCAACACCCATGACAGTCTCACTCCGCGAGCGCCGCCGCTTGCTACTCCGCGAGGAGATACTCGAAGCCACGCACCTGCTGATGGCCGAGCGCGGCTACGCCGCCATGTCTATGGAGGAGCTCGCCGCCCGCGTGGGCGTCTCCAAGCCCACGCTCTACAGCCAGTTCCCCACCAAGGAGGATCTAGTGGCCGCCATGGCCGCGCAGCTGCTCGACAGCGTCTTCGCCGATGTTGCCGCCGTCGCGCCGGGCCAGTCGCCGCTGGGCCGTTTGCTTGGCATCCTGCACACCATCGTGCGCGTGCAGCTTGAGCGGCGCACGATCGCCATGCAGCTCTGGATGCCCGAGATTATCGACATCCTTGAGCGCAACCCCGCCACCCGCGATCAGCTGCTGCGGATTGATCAGGTGGTTGTGAGCCTGGTGCGTGCGGCCGTCGCCGCCGAGGAGCTCGACCCCGCCGCCGACATCCCCAGCGTGGTGCGTATTTTCTACGCGCTGATCTGCGCCCCCAACACGGGGCGCCGCAGCTGCACCGACGCGCCCGAGCCGCTCGCCATGGCCGACACGATTGTCCACATGTTTCGCCAGGGTCTCATACCGCCAGCGAGACCAGCGCCACCACCCCGAACCCCAGGATGATCACCCCGGCCGCGATATTTACCCAGCGTAGCGCGGCCGGGGTCACCCGCCCGCGCAGCAGCCCCACGGCGCCGCTCAGAGTGATCCACCACCCCGCCGAGCCCACAAACACCCCTGCCACCAGCAGGAATCCCTCGCCATAGCTCTTGGCCTCGCTCGCCGCCCCCAGCCCCGCAAACAGTCCCACGAACAAGATAATCGACGCCGGGTTGGTGAGCGTGAGCAGCAGCGTCGAGCTGTAGG
>JAYUYB010000676.1:0-3042 GCA_043752655.1 Chloroflexota bacterium | reverse complement strand
GGCTGGCCAGCGACACAAAGGTCGTGCTGGCTGGGACGGGGATTGTCACGCTGGCGTTGGCCGCGTTGCTCGGGCCGTTGTTGCGCACATCGACGGTGATCGCCAGCTCGGCGCCCGCGTCCACGCTCGCCGGGCTATCCACCGCCACAACTTGCAGGTCGGCCAGGGTGGTGACGCTTGCGTCTGTGGAGGCGCTATTGTTCGTGCTGTTGGCCTCAGCTACCGTCGAGCTGATCGCGACCGTGCGGGAAAGGTTCGTGCCAGGGGCCAGGGCTTGATCAACCAGCACGCTCACCGCGATCACGGGTGCAGCGCCGCTGGCGAACGAGGCTGTAGTGCAGGTGAACGACGTTGCGCCCGCCGCTGGGGCAGGGCAACTCCAACCCACGGGCGGCGTTACCGAGCTGAAGCTTGTTCCGGCGGGGATACCGATTGTGACAAGCGGGTTGGCGACGGGCTCGGTGCCGCGGTTGCGCAGCGTTACGTCGTAGGCCAGCGGCGCGCCGGCGTTCACGGTTGCGGGCGTGCTGGCAACCTCGGCCACCAGGTCGGCGGTCTCGATGCTCAGGCTCCAGCCGCCAATTGCGCCGGTGGAGCCAGTGCCGTCCTCGACCGCAAACAGGTTCCAGCTACCGTTTGGGTCGGTCAGGTTGAAGATCGACAGCAGCGTATTGCCGCTCGTCAGTGGGCCGGGGCCGGGGACGACGAAGGTATCGGCGCCGGGCTGGTTGGTGGGCCTGTAGGTGCCGCTGCTGATCGCGGTGTCGTTCGGCAGGGCCGGTGCGCCATCAGCGAGGGTCAGGGTGACGCCGCTCAGCACCGCTGCGCCGCCGACATCGGACATCAGCACAACCTGTTTGCCATCGGGGCCAACCAGCAGGATGTCCACGGCGTCGGGGAAGTTGTGGCTGATGTTGGTGAGCGTCACCGCCACCTTCGTGATCGAGCCCTCCAGCCCGGCGACCGTGATCGGCGACGGATAGAGGGCGGCGGGGCCGCTGCCGGTCGCGTCGTTGAAGCTGATCGTGGCCGCGTTCTGGTACGACTGTGCGGCGAGGGTGGGGCGAATGAGTGCGGGGATGATCAGGCTGAGGGCCAGCGTTAAGGTGAGAGCAAGCAGGCGCGCGCCGGGCAGATCGTGCTTCATTGTGCTATTCTCCCGTGGGTAGAGACCACCCTCGCGAGCATAGCAGCGCGCCGTTACCAATATTTAACTCCTGGCCCAGCGTGCCGGGGCTACCTATCGCCCCACTGTGGCGGGCGCTTCTCCAGGAAGGCGCAGATACCCTCTTGGGCGTCGTCAAAGGTGGCGTTGAGCGACATCACCTCTTTGGCGTAGGCGTAGGCCTGGTGCTGCGGCATACTGAGCTGGCGGTAGAAGGCCTGCTTGCCCAGGCCAACCACAGCGCCGCTGGCCGAGGCGATCTGTGCGGCCAGGGCGAGTGTGGCCGCCTCAAGCTCGCTCGCGGGCACTACACGGCTTACCAGGCCGTACTCGCGGGCCTCTGAGGCAGAAATCGGCTCGCCGGTAAGCAGCATCTCCATGGCCTGCTTGGGAGGCACGGCGCGGCTGAGCGCCACCATGGGAGTGGAGCAGAAGAGGCCGATCTTCACGCCCGGCGTTGCGAAGCGCGCGTCGTCGGCGGCCACGGCCAGGTCGCAGGTGGCGGCGAGCTGGCAGCCTGCCGCCGTGGCAATGCCGTGAACCTGGGCGATCACCGGCTGAGGGATGGCCTGGATCGTCTCCATGAGCACGGTGCAGGTATCGAAGAGCTGGCGGTAGAACGCGGGGCTGCGGCCCTGCATCTCGCCGAGGTCGTGGCCGGAGCAGAAGGCCGGCCCCGCGCCGCGCAGCACCACAGCGCCCAGGTTGCCACGCCTACCCACGTTGCGGAAAGCGTCGATCAGCTCCTCCATATGCTCCAGCGAGAGCGCGTTGCGGCGCTGGGGGCGGTTCATGGTGATCAGCGCCAGGCGGTCGTGCTCGTCGAGCAGCAGGTGCTGATAGCTTTGTTGAGTCGTCGTCATACGCGGTACCTCCAGATTTGCATTTTACGCGCTCCGCTTCTACGATAGATCAGATCCGGGTTGTCTTATCATAGCGCGTCGGGCGCCTGGCGTAAACATGCGCGTGCTCTGGCTCGATCCCTTTCACGGCGGCTCGCACGCGGCGGTTGCGGCGGGCTACGCGGCGCGTGCGGCCCACAGCGTGCAGCTGCTCACCCTGCCGATCAGCGGCGGCTGGCGCTGGCGTATGCGCGGCGGCGCCGTGACCCTGGCGCGCCTCGCTGGCGCCCTAGACGCGCGCCCCGACCTGATCGTCGCCAGCGACATGCTGGATCTTGCCACCTTCCGTGCGCTCACGGCGGATCGTCTCGGCGGTGTGCCGGCAGTCGTCTACTTTCACGAGAACCAGCTCACCTACCCGCTGCCGCCTGGCCGCCAGCGCGACCTGAGCTTCGCCTGGGTAAACTACACTGCCGCGCTCACGGCCAACGCCGTGATCTTCAACTCCGACTTCCACCGCCGCAGCTTTCTGGCCGCCCTGCCCGGCCTGCTCGGGCGCTACCACGATTACCAGGAGCTCGACACGGTGGCCCAGATCGCCGCCAAGAGCCACGTGCTCCCGCCAGGGATCGACCTCGCCTCGCTCGACGATCCTCTACCGTCCGCCGTCCACCGTCCACCCTCCACCGTCCACCGTCCACCGTCAATCCTCTGGAACAGCCGCTGGGAGTACGACAAGCAGCCTGGGGCCTTCTTCGCGGCGCTGGAGGGGCTGGAGGCGCGGGGCGTGCCGTTCCGCCTGCTGGTGGCGGGCGAGCATATCGACCCGCTGGCGCCGGAGTTTGTGGCGGCGCGCGCGCGCTGGGCGCCGCAGATCGACCACTGGGGCTACGCGCCCACGCGGGCCGCCTATGCTACCCTGCTGCGCCGCGCGGATGTGGTTGTGAGCACCGCCATCCAGGAGTTCTTCGGCATCGGTGTGGTAGAGGCGATCTACCAGGGCTGCGCGCCGCTGCTGCCTCGCCGCCTGAACTA
>JAYUYB010000675.1:0-3043 GCA_043752655.1 Chloroflexota bacterium | reverse complement strand
CTGGTTTTTCCAAAGCCGGCCGGGGCCGCGATCAGGGTCAGCCTGCGGTGCAGCCCCGCGTTCAGCCGCGCGATCAGGCCGGCGCGGGGCACCGCGTTCGGTCGTGGCCGCGGGATAAAGAGCTTGGTCGCAAGCACTGGGGTGGTCATAGCGCCATTATAGAGTATGCATCTCTTACCTGGAGCCCGCCCGCTGTGCCCGTAGTCGCCAACTCGCCCTGGCCAGGGGAGAACAACACCCTTCAAATTCTCTTTTTCGGGTAAAGAGCTTTGTAAAGCAGCCTGCAACATTGGCAAAGGCTGTTAGAATCAGTGCGGAAAGCCAGCGGGTGCTCCGCACCGACCTTTGAAGCTAGAAACAGCGGTTATGCTCCAGCGTATGATGGTATCGCTCTGCCTGATCGCCCTCGTCGCATGCGCTCCACGCCCGGTCGCACTCGCGCCGACCAGCACACCGCCGCCGCCTGCGGTGCTCCCATCTACTGCGACCGCTCAGCCCAGCGCCACGCCCGCGCCCAGCGCCACGCCCGCGCCCAGCGCCACAACGACACCCCTCCCGCCAGTTCCAACGCCCACCCCGGACCCTATAGCTGGCCTTACTATTCTCGACCTGCGCGCCCTACGCTACGGCGAGGGCGAGATCAGGATCGGCGAGGTCTGGAGCGACGGGCCGAACTACACCACCTACCGGATCAGCTACCCGGCAGGCGGGCTGCGCCTGACTGGGCTGATCCACATTCCGGACGGGCCGGGGCCGTTCATCGCGATCATCGCCAACCGCGGCACGATCGCCCGCGACATTTACCAGCCGGGGATGGATAGCCGGGCCTTCGCCGACTACATGGTGCGCCGCGGCTACCTGATCGTTGCGCCGGACTTCCGCGGCTACGCTGGCGGCGACGACGGCCCGAACCAGTTCTACACCGGCTTCTACCAGGATGTGCTGCACCTCATCCCGCAGGTGCAGCGCCTGCCGATGGTGCGCCCCGGCCCGATCGGTATGTGGGGCCACAGCCGCGGCGCCTCGGCCACACTCGCCGCGCTCACGATCAGCGACCAGATCGGCGCCGCGGTGGCCTACGCGCCCGCCCCGGCCGACCTCGCCGAGGACTACTGGCGGCGCTTTCGCAACAGCGGCGGCAACCCCGGCGCCGACACCTGGCCGTTCCCGCCCGACCAGAACCCCGCGGCTTACGCGCGCGTCTCGCCGATCAACTACTTCGACGCTGTCCAGGCCCCCGTGATGCTGCACCACGGCACCGCCGACACCACTGTGGACGCAGCCGCCAGCGTCGCTATCGCCGACGCCCTGCGCGCAGCCGGTAAGGACGTGACCCTGCACCTCTACGATGGCGGCCCGCACACGCTGGGCGGCGAGCAGGAGCGACTCTACTTCGAGCGCACGCTCGCCTTCATGCAGCAGCACCTTGGGCCCGGCCAGCCGTAAGACCATTGCTCAGCCCGACGCGCTCACTGCGCCGGAAGGCGCTGGCGAAGCCGACCACCAGGACGGCGTGATCACGGTTGCCGATGAGGAAGTTCGTGCTGCTGCTCCAGGGCAAGCCGATGGACGTTCTCACGGCGTGGGATGCGGAGGCCGCCATCCCCACCGGTACCGAGACGTAGATCGGCGGCCGCTGGGCCAGCCGGGCCTTGATCGACTCGTAGGGCGGGTCATTCGCGGCCTGGCCATAGCCCGAGCGGTAGGCGTGCAGCACCACGCTTCGCCCTTGCTCATTCCAGCGTACCGAATGTTACCCCCTGACGGGTTTTGCGCAAAAAGTGATTGAGCCGCTGGGCAAAGACCGCGGGCTGGCGGCGCATCTCCTCGATATAGCCGATTCGGATACGCTGGTAAAGGGGTGGGAACTGCTGGAAGTTGGCCCAGGTTTCCGAGTCAGCCTGAAGCGCGGAGAGGATATCGTCGGGGATGCGAAACGCTGCGACATCCAGGTTGGGCAACGTCGCGTAGCCGGCGTCGGTCATCAGGCCGGCGGCGATAAGGCGACGGGCGCGCTCCTTGTTCAGCTCGGTCCAGTGACTCCGCGCACGCCGAGGAGTGAAGCGCTGGGCGCTGCGCTCGGCGTCCAGGCGCTTGGCAATGCCGTCGATCCAACCGAAGCAGAGGGCCTCCTCGACGGCGTGGAGATAGGACACACTCGGCTTCATGGTCTCAGCCTTGTAGCTGATCAGCCAGATCGCGGATGTTGTGGCGTGGTGCTCGGCAAGCCATCGCCGCCAGGCCTGGCGGTCGGCGACGTAGAGCGTCGGCTGAACCTCCATAAGCATTTTCTACCTATGTCATCATTTAAAGCGACCAACTGGTTGGTTGTGGTCAGTGTAGTACATATCCTGCCCTCCGTCAACTACATTTCGCTGATCGGCTGGGCTAGCAGGTAATGCACCGCCCGCCTGGTAGGGTGCGCGCCAGTTATTGGCATGCCCTCGGATCGCCTTGACGCTTTTATATCACTCTGCTATATTTATAGCAGAGTGATATAAGGAGGTGTGATGGCGGCGGCGAACCGGACAAGCTACGCGATCCTCGGCCTGCTCGCCCAGGGGCCGAAGTCAGGCTACGAGATCAAGCAGGTGGTCGAGAAGACAATCAGCCACTTCTGGAAGGAGAGCTACGGCCACCTCTACCCAACCCTGAACCGGCTGATGGCCGAGGGGCTGGTGCGCCGCGAGGGCGACGGCGGCCGGCCCAGCCGCGAGCGCCAGCGCTACCAGATCACCGACGCCGGGCAGGCCAGCCTGGCGGCCTGGCTCGCGGCGCCGCTGGAGCCCGAGGGGACGCGCAACGCGCTTGCGCTGAAGCTCTACTTCGGCCAGTCGGCGCCGGTCGCGGTGAGCCGCGCGCACCTCGAAGCGCACCGCGCCCACCACCGGCGCCTGCTCGCCCGCTACGCCGAGGAGCGGCCCGAGCTGGAGGCCAGCATCACCGCCAGCGAGCCGGGAGCGGTCTACGAGCTGATCACGCTCTCGCTCGGCATTCACATCTCCACGGCCCGCGTCGCCTGGTGCGACGAAGCCCTCACCCA
>JAYUYB010000674.1:0-7567 GCA_043752655.1 Chloroflexota bacterium | reverse complement strand
CGTCGCGGCTCTGGCGAAAGGCAAAGTACTCGGTGAAAGGGATCTGCTTGCGCACCGCGCCGCCGAGCAGCTGGTAGAGCGGTAGACCCCAGAGTTTGCCGCGAATATCCCAGAGGGCGATCTCCAGGGCGCCAAAAGCTGTCACCGCCGAGCTATCATCGGTGTTCTGTACGATCTGCCACGGTGGCACGCAGAGGCTCTCCAGCCCAACGATATCGAGGGGGTCATGGCCGAGCAGGCGCGGTGCAAGCGCCTCGATTGCGTGGGCAAGATGCGCGGAGGGCGCCTCGCCGAGGCCGGTAATGCCCTCGTCGGTCGTTACCTCAATGATCGCCTTGGACGTGCCGGGGTAAAGCCCGGCGGTTCAGAGAAAGGGCAGTTCAAGCGGGATGTTCACGGGCGTAACCTGAATATTGGTAATACGCATGCGCGCCCTCCGGCTCCGGGCCAATAGTGGGAGTGTAAGCTTTGTCCAACAGCTATGGCTATGCTATATGAGTCATGGTAGAGCCGTCAACCGTGTGTGAGGCTCAGGACGGGAGCGGCGCCCCCGCTCCCGTTCAGGGAGCTGAAGCTTCTCAGCAGCCCCAGGCTGGCTCGCCGCCCTCCTGGCGGTAGGCGTAGGCCATGCGCTGCGTATTCCAGGCGAGGCCCACGCGCCCGTCGGGCGTAAGAATAATACAGCCCCCGCTGCCGCCCGAGACTCTGCGGGCCAGTGTGCGCACCGCCAGCTCCGCCGCCGACTGGGGCGGCAAGCCGCGCTCCAGCAGCTCCACGGCGCGCCGCGCCAGGGCCACGCGCACGATCGACTCGCCCCAGCCAGTGCAGACAGCGGCCCCGCTCTGGTCGTCGGCATAGAGCCCACAGCCCACCATGGGCGTGTCGCCCACGCGGCCAGGCAGCTTGAAGGGCGTGCCGCCCGTAGAGTTTGCCGCCACCATGTTGCCCTCAGCGTCGAGCGCGATCGCGCCCACCGTGTCGTGGCCGCCCAGCGCGCTCTGGGCTGCGTGCTCCAGGCTGGCCTCAGCCACCTGAGCGGGGGCCGCCGAGTCGCCCTGGGGCGTGCCAGCAGCCTGCGCCGCGCGCCACTCCTCCCAGAGCCGCCGCTCGCGCTCCACGATCAGCGTGCTATTCTCGATCAGGGCTACCCCATGGGCCACCGCGAACTGCTCGGCGCCCGCGCCCACCAGGAAAGTGCCGGGGCCGCTGAGCACATGGCGCGCCAGCGTGATCGGGTTGCGCACCCTGCGCAGGTTCGCCACCGCCCCATAGCGCAGGGTGCGCCCCTCCATCAGGGCTGCGTCCAGCTCAACCTCGCCGGCCGCAGTGAGCACCGAGCCAGTGCCCGCGTCGAAGATCGGGTCGTCCTCCATGATGCGAACAGCGGCCTCGCACGCGTCGAGGGCGCTGCCGCCCTGGCTAAGCAGCGCCCAGCCGGCGCTGAGGGCGGCGCGGCAGCCGGCCAGGTGCGACTCCACCTGCTCGTCTGGGATGGCCCAGGCGCCGCCGTGGACGATCATCGCGATGGGCATAGATGCGATCTCTCTTGCTGCGCTTGCGCGGGGCGAACAAATCTACTCTACCACAGCACTTAGGAAGCCACAACGGGCCATGCAAAAGGCCGCCGCTCCGGTGAGCAGCGGCCTTTTACTTGTTCTTGTGGAGCGTAGCGGGGTCGAACCGCTGACCTCAACACTGCCAGTGTTGCGCTCTACCAACTGAGCTAACGCCCCAAATGTAGGAAGTGGAGACGAGGAGGCTCGAACTCCTGACCTCGACAGTGCGATTGTCGCGCTCTACCAACTGAGCTACGTCCCCAAACACGTTGTGGAGTATAGCATAGCGACCATGGGCTGTCAACTCGCTTTTGCAGGCGGGGGTGCGGCGCAAGGGGTGCCGGCGCTCCCGGTGCCTGGCGGCTGAAGCCGCGGCTAGGGGTGCCAAGCCCGCCTGCGCGGGCTCGGAGGTCGCATCGTTGGACAACGGCACGCCGAGCATGCTACACTTCTTTCATCATTTTTGCGCCCCTAAGAAAGGCAACACCCTTGGCAACCACGAGTAATAACATACGCCGGCTCGGCACGATCCTGATCCTCGGGGTCGCCGCCGGGGCAGCCGCGCGCTACTATATCGAGACCCGCGCCCGCAGCGAGACGCGCCGCCCCACCCGCCTGATCGACTGGGAGCAGGCCCGCGCTGTCGCGCTGCGCGTCTCGCAGTGGGAGCAGGCGCCCGTCGGCGAGCGCCAGTTTCGCAGCGAGCAGTACACGCGCCTGGTGAAGCAGAGCGAGCCCCTGATCGCGGACTACCTGGGCGTGCAGCTGCCCACGCCGATCAGCCGCGTCTATGTGCACGACCGGCGCGAGTGGCTAGAGGCCAACTTTATCTCGTTCGAGCAGCTGTTCCGGCCGATCGAGGAGCTGTACGAGCGCAACAGCGGCAGCGGCGCCGCCGCAGCGCTGCTCGGCGAGCTGAACAGCAAGTTTATGGGCGCCCAGCTCGGCGTGCTGCTCGGCTACCTCGCCCGGCGCGTGCTTGGCCAGTACGACCTCAGCTTGCTCTCGCCGGACCCAGCCACCAGCGGCGCGCTCTACTTCGTGGAGCCCAACATCGCCCGCGTCCAGTCGCAGCTCGGCCTTAACGACGAGGACTTCCGGCTCTGGATCGCGCTCCACGAGGCCACTCACGCCTTCGAGTTCGAGGCCTACCCCTGGGTGCGCCAGCACTTCCGCGACCTGCTCCAGCAGTATTTCGACCAGCTCAATACGCAACTGGAGGGGCTTGGCAGCAGCCTGCCCCAGCTGATCGCTCGCATCGCCCAGGGCTGGGGGAGTGGCCAGCACTGGATCGAGCTTGTGCTTACCCCAGAGCAGCGCCGCATCTTCGACCAGCTCCAGGCCCTGATGTCGATCGTCGAGGGCTACGGCAACCATATTATGAACGCCGTGGGCAAGCAGCTGCTCCCCAGCTTCGAGCAGATCGAGCGCCGCGTCGCCCAGCGCCAGTCCACCAAGACGCTGCTCGAGCAGCTCTTCAACCGCATCACCGGCATGGATCTGAAGCTGGCGCAGTACCAGCAGGGCGAGGCCTTCATCGACGCCGTCACTGCCGCGCGCGGCTCCGCCTTCACCGCCCGCGTCTGGGAGCAGGTGGAGCACCTCCCCACCATGGACGAGATCCGCAACCCGCAGCGCTGGATCGCCAGGATGGATCGGCTGGTCTAGGACGGTGGACGGTGGACGGTGGACGGGAAGCGATAGCCGATAGCCGATAGCCCCACACCTGCCCTCCGGTCGTCGGTCGTCGGTCGTCCCCCCCTTAGCCATCGCTCACGAGGGCCAGCAGTGCAGCTTCGTCTAGGATGGGCACACCGAGCTGCTGGGCCTTCGTGAGCTTGCTGCCAGCGCTGGCCCCGGCCACCACGTAGCTGGTCTTCTTGCTCACGCTCTCGCTCAGCTTGCCGCCGTGGGCCGTGATCAGCTCGCCGGCCTGCTCACGCGTGAGCGAGGGGAGCGTGCCGGTGAGCACAAAGCTTTTGCCGACAAGGCTATCGCCCGCCAGCTGGCGCGGGGCGCCGCCCGTAAGCTGGAGCCCCGCAGCGCGCAGCTTCTCCACCACGTGGCGATTCTCCGTGCGGCCAAAGAACTCCACCACGCTCGCCGCCACCACCGGCCCGATCCCATCCACCGCCACCAGATCGGCCTGGCTAGCGGCCATGATCGCATCCAGGCTGGCGAAGTGGCGCGCTAGATCGCCTGCCGCAACGTTACCCACGAAGCGAATGCCGAGCCCGACGATCACCCGCTCCAGCGGCTGCGCCTTGGAGGCCTCAAGGGCCTGGAGCAGGTTCGCCACGCGCTTGGGTCCGTAGCCCTCCACGCCGCTAAACTGCGCCTCGCTAAGGCTGTAGAGGTCGGCCACGTCTTTGATCCAGCCCAGGGTAACAAACTGCTCGGCCTGGCGCTCGCCGATACCCACAATATCGAGCGCGCCCCGGCCCACGAAGTGCTCCACCCGGCGCACCAGCTGGGCGGGGCAGATGCCGAAGTTGGGGCAGCGCCAGGCCGCCTCGCCCTCGACGCGCTCCAGAGGGGTGCCACAGGCGGGGCAGGTGGCAGGGAAGACCCAGGGGATCTCTGTGCCATCACGGCGCGCGATCACAGGGCCAACCACGTATGGGATCACGTCGCCGGCCCGCTTGACGGTTACAAAGTCGCCCACGCGGATGTCACGCTGGGCGATGTAATCGGCGTTGTGGAGGCTGGCGTTGCGCACGGTTACGCCGCCCAGCAGGATCGGCTCCAGCTCGGCGTTGGGCGTGAGCACGCCGGTGCGGCCCACATTGATCACAATCTTCGTAAGGCGAGTGATCGCCTCGCGGGCGGGGAACTTGAACGCGATGGCCCAGCGCGGGTCGCGCTGCACCACGCCAAGCTCGCGCTGCTGGGCAAACGCATCAACCTTGAGCACGATCCCATCGGCCTCGTAGGGCAGGCCGTCGCGGTGGGCCATCCACTCACGGCAGTAGGCCAGCACGCCCTCGAACGCATCGAAGCGGCGGGCGTCGGCGTTGACGGGGAAGCCCAGCGCGCGCAGATACTGGAGCGTCTGCCACTGTCCGCTCAGCGCCACGCCCTCGACCGGGCCAACGGCGTAGGCGAAGAAGCGCAGGGGGCGCGCGGCGGTGAGGGTGGGATCTTTCTGGCGCAGCGAGCCGGCCGCCGAGTTGCGGGCGTTGGCAAATACTTTCTCGCCCTGGGCGGCCAGCCGCTCGTTGAGCGCCTCGAAGTCGCCAATGCGCATGTAGACCTCGCCGCGCACCTCGATGGAGGTGGGGAGCAACGACGGTGGACGGTGGACGGTGGACGGTGGTGGGATGGACGGTGGCAGGATGGACGGTGGACGGTCGTCGGTTGGCGGTTGTTGGTCGTCGCTTGGCGCGCGCAGGCGCAGCGGGATGCCGCCCACGGTGCGCAGGTTCGCGGTGACATCCTCGCCCACCACGCCGTCGCCGCGCGTGGCGCCCTGCACGAAGCGTCCGTCGCGGTAGGTGAGGGCGATGGCGAGGCCGTCGATCTTCGGCTCGGCGGTGAAGGCCACGGGCGTATCGGGGCCGAGCAGCTTCACGACACGGGAGGCGTACCACTCGCGCAGGCCGTCCTCGTCCATCGCGTTATCGAGCGAGAGCATAGGCTGAGGGTGGCGCACCTTGGCAAACTGGCTCGCGGGGGCGCCGCCAACGCGCTGGGTAGGCGAGTCAGGCGAAAGCAGCTCGGGGTGGACCGCCTCCAGGGCGCGCAGCTCGCGCAGCATAGTATCGTAGGCGGCATCGCTGATGCTCGGGGCGTCGAGCACGTGGTAGCGATAGTTCGCCTCGCCGATCAGCTCGTGCAGCTCTTCGGCGCGGCGCGTGGGATCGCTTTGGCTCATGAAGGTTGACGTTCCTGGTGGGCAGGTCGCGGGCCTGCGTGGCTCCGGCACACAGCTGAGTCTACACAAAATGCGGCGCCGCGCAAATGCGGGTGCCCCGTTTGACGCAGCCCCCCTTTTGCTGGTATGATCGACAGATTGAGCGTTCCAATGCTGTCAGGCCAAGGAGGCCGCGATGCCCGACACAGGCCAGACCGAGGGGCGAAAACTTGACCATATCAAGATTGTGCTGGGCGAGGATGTGGCCGCGAAGGGTGTCGTCACCGGCTTCGCCGCCTACCGGCTCCCCCACACCGCCCTCCCAGAGCTGGATCTCGCCGAGGTCGACACGCGCAGCAGCTTCCTGGGCAAGCCGATCGGCGCCCCGCTGCTGATCAGCTCCATGACGGGCGGCGCCAGCATGGCCCAGAAGCTTAACCTCGCCCTCGCCGAGGCCGCCGAAGCCCTGGGCCTGCCCATGGGCGTGGGCTCGCAGCGCGCCGCCGTGGTCGACCCGCGCCTCGCCCCCACCTACCAGGTGCGCCGCGTGGCCCCCAGCATCCCGCTGCTCGCAAACATCGGCGCCGTGCAGCTGAACTACGCCTTCGGTGTCGATCACTGCCGCCGCGCCGTCGAGATGATCGAGGCCGACGCGCTCATCCTGCACCTCAACCCGCTCCAGGAGGCCGTGCAGCCCGAGGGCAACACCAACTTTAAGGGCCTGCTCGCCCGGATCGAGCAGGTCTGCCGCGCCCTGGAGGTGCCGGTGGTGGTCAAAGAGGTGGGCAACGGCATCGGCGGCCGCGACGCGCGCCGCCTCTACGATGTGGGCGTCCGCGTGATCGACGTGGCCGGCGCCGGCGGCACCAGCTGGAGCGAGGTGGAGCGCTTCCGCCAGCCCGACGAGCCAGGCCGCCGCGTGGCCGGCGCCTTCGCCGACTGGGGCCTCCCCACCAGCGAGTGCATCCGCCAGGTGCGGGCCGCCGTGCCCGAGGCCACCATCATCGGCTCTGGCGGCGTGCGCAGCGGCGTGGATGTCGCCAAGGCCATCGCGCTCGGCGCAGATCTCGCCGGCACCGCGCGGCCCGCCCTCGTGAGCGCCGTCGACGAGCGCGGCGCCGCCGCCGTGGTGGAGGGCCTTCAGGCTTTCATCCGCGAGCTGCGCGTGGCCATGTTCTGTAGCGGCTGCGCCGACCTGCGGGCGCTGCGCGCCCTGAGCCTCTGATCAGTGCACGTCTCCACCTTAAGCCTGCGCGACTTCCGCAACTACCAGCGCCTCGACCTTCAGCTCCCCCCCGGCATCACCCTGCTCTACGGCCCCAACGCCGCCGGCAAGACGAGCGTGCTAGAGGCGCTGTTCTTCCTCGCCACCACGCGCTCGCCCCGCGTGGGCGCTGATCGCGAGCTGGTGCGCTGGGAGGCCGTAGGCGAGGCGGGCGTCACCCCTTTTGCGCGCGTGGTGGCCGAGGTGCAGCGCGCCATCGGCAAGGTGCGCCTTGAGGTGATCGTGCAGCGCCGCGCCGACGACGAGGGCCAGCTCACTAACCTTGCCACCAAGCTCATCCGCATCGATAAGCGCCCCGCCCGCGCCCTCGACCTGGTGGGCCAGCTGCGGGTGGTGCTCTTCACGCCCGCCGACATCGTGCTGGTGGACGGCCCGCCCGCCGAGCGCCGCCGCTACCTCGACATTACGCTCTCGCAGCTCGACCCCCACTATGTGCGCACTCTGGCCCACTACCAGAAGATCGCGCAGCAGCGCAACAGCCTGCTGCGCTCGTGGCGCGAGCGCCGCCGCCCGCCCCGCGCCGTCGACGACGAGCTGGCCTACTGGGACCAGGAGCTTTCTGCCGCCGGCGGCTACATTCTCTCTGAGCGCCTGCGCGCCGTGCGCGAGCTCAACGCCATCGCCGGGCCGCTCTTCCAGGCCATCAGCGGCGGCCCCACGCCGCTCGCGATCACCTACCAGCCAAGCCTGGAGCTGGGCGAGAGCAGCGACAGCGGCGGCCTGGCCCAGCGCCTGGCCCAGGGCCTGCGCGCCAGCCGCCGCGAGGAGCTAGCGCGCGGCCAGACGCTGCTCGGCCCGCACCGCGACGATCTGGCCTTCACCGTGGGCGCCGTGAACCTGGGGCGCTACGGCTCGCGCGGGCAGCAGCGCAGC
>JAYUYB010000673.1:0-3047 GCA_043752655.1 Chloroflexota bacterium | reverse complement strand
GCAGCAGCAGGCGCACGCGGTGGGTGTTCTCCCGCAGCGTTGTGCCGATCAGATCCTCGAACAGCCGCTCGCCGCCCTCCACACGCGCCCTGATCGCGGCCAGCGGCGCCTCGAAGCGCAGCGGTGCGAACGGATCGCCTTCGTAGAGCCAGGTGTCGAGGGCGCGGAACATCAGGCTGAGCCCGCGCGGGAACGAGCCAGTATTATTCTCGCGCAGCGAGAACTCGAAGGTGTTGAGCGCCGCGACGATCTGCTCCGAGTCGATGCCGTCGTCGGCGAGCCGAGCGAGCGTCGTCAGGATCAGATTCTCTACTTCCGGGGCGTCGTCCGGGTCGATGCCCTTCATGCCCACGGCGAAGGTGTGCTGGCGGATGCCGTCGTTGTAGCCGCTGCCGGTCAGATCCTCGCCCAGGCGCGAGTCGATCAACGCCTTGCGCAGCGGCGCTGCGGAGGTGCCAACCAGGATGTAGCTGAGGATGCCCAGGGCCAGCACGCGCTCGATCTCTGGCTCCTCGCCCACCATCCACTGCACCGTGACCATGCCCTTCTTCCCGCTCTCGTCGGCGGGGGCGGCGTAGGTCTGCTCCACGGCACGCGGGGCAGCGAAGCGCGCCTGGAGCGCGATCTCGGACGGCGCCTCGCGGGCCTCGAACTGGCTCAGGCAGGCGTCCAGGATCTCCAGGCGGCGCGCGGGGTCGTCGTCGCCGTAGAAGAAGAGCCGGGCATTGGAGGGATGATACAGCGTCTCGTGAAACTGCTTGAACTGATCGTACGTAAGGTCGGGGATGTACTTCGGGTCGCCGCCAGAGCTGACGCCGTAGGTGGTATCGGGGAACAGCGCCTGCTGCGCGTAGCGGTAGAGCACGCCATCCGGCGAAGAGTAGGCGCCCTTCATCTCGTTGTAGACCACGCCGCGGAAGGCGACGGGCTCGCCCTTGCGCTCCAGCTCGTAGTGCCAGCCCTCCTGCTTCAGCGTCTCCGGAGTGATGCTGGGGAAGAACACAGCGTCGAGGTAGACATCCACAAGGTTGTAGAAGTCGGCCAGGTTGGTGGACGCAACGGGGTAGACCGTCTTATCTGGGTAGGTCATCGCGTTGAGGAAGGTCTTCACCGAGCTTTTGACGAGCTCGAAGAACGGCTTCTTCACGGGGTACTTGCGCGAGCCGCAGAGCACGCTATGCTCAAGAATATGAGCGATGCCGGTGGAGTCGCTAGGGGGCGTGCGAAAGGTAACGCCGAAGCACTTATTCTCGTCGTCGCTCTCCAGCGAGAGCAGCTCGGCGCCAGTTTTAAGGTGGCGATACAGCCTGGCGCGGGTGTTCAGCTCCTCGATCTGCTCGTCGCGCAGCAGCTCGAAGCCGTTGGTGCTGGTCATAAAGCCTCGCTTTTGGATGTGCCGTGGGAGCGTTCCCATTGTACCAGAGGTGCGGGCTACGCGCGCCCAAACCCTTTGGACCGCGAACGGCGCGAATGCGTGCGAACCACCGCGAATCCGGCCACGTGCGTGGGGTTTCGCGTTCGCGCCGTTCGTGCCATTTCGCGCCGTTCGCGGTCCAGACGGCCTGGGGAGCGCCACGCTCCGCCAAACAGCACAAAAAATACCTGAAAGCCCTTATGCCGCACATGAAAACTCAGGGTAAACTATTGGGATAGCTGCTCGCGCTCCGAGAGGGACCCCTGCCCATGCACAGCGCCCCGCTCCAGCTCACGGTCCTACCCCAGCAGCTTGCCATCTGCCAGCTCCCGCCCGAATCGCCGATCCCGGATTGGGCCACAGATGGCCCGCTCTGGTCGCTCACCCGCACGCCCCACGAGCTCTCGCTGGTGTGCGCCGAGGCCCAGGTGCCGCCAGGTACAACAGCAGAGCGGGACTGGCGGGCGCTCGTGGTGGCCGGCCCGCTGGACTTCGCGCTCACCGGGATTTTGCACGCCATCACCGGGCCGCTCGCCGCGGCGGCGATCAGCATCTTTGCGCTCTCCACCTACAACACCGACTACGTGCTGATCCGGGCGAGCGACATCGAGCGGGCTGTCGCAGCCCTGCGCGCCGCAGGCCACACGCTGGCAGCGTAGATTGCTATGGCTACGTCATGGTCGGGAGGCGGGCGCGTCCGGAGGCGTCGGCGCAGGCCGACGCGCGGCCGCAGGCCCTGCTGCGGCGGTTTCAACCGCCGGGTGCTGGCAACCGCGCCCACAATGAAGTCGCCCTAGTAGATTGCCACCGCCGCCCCGCGCCGGGTATAATGCCCGGAACCTGGCACCACTGCCGGGCGAGAAAGGGACTTCTCATGACAGCTACGCTCCTGCCGCGCGCCGAGGTGCCCGCCGAGCATACCTGGGATCTCGCGAGCATCTACCCCACTGTGGCCGACTGGGAGGCCGACATGCGCGCGCTAGAGGGCGAGCAGCCCGCCATCGTGGGCTTCCAGGGTCGCCTCAGCGAGTCGCCTGCCACGCTCCTGGCGTGGCTCCAGCTGGACGAACGCCTGCTGCGCAGCGTCGGCATGATCTTTTCCTACGCCGAGATGCGCTTCGACGAGGATACGGCCAACCAGGCCGCCGCCGCTCTGCGCGACCGCGCGATCGGCGCGATCACCAGGGTGAGCGCCGCCGCCGCCTTCGCCGAGCCGGAACTGCTGGCCATCCCGCCCGCCCGCCTCGACGCGCTGCTGGCCGCCGCGCCAGCGCTCGCCCTCTACACGCACTACCTCCACAACCTGCGCCGCCGCGCCCCGCACGTCCGATCCGGCGAGGTGGAGCAACTGCTCGCCCAGGCTGGCGAGCCACTCAGCGTGCCCCATAGCGCGTACACCATGCTCGCGGACGGCGATCTGCGCTTCGCCAACGCTACCGACAGCGCCGGGCAGGCCCACCAGGTGGCCCGCGGCTCCGTCGACGAGCTGCTCCAGAGCCCGGATCGGGCGCTGCGACGCTCCGCCTGGACAAGCTACCAGGATGGCTTTCTCGCCTTTAAGAACAGTTTTGGCGCGCTCTACGGCGGTAGCGTGCGGGGCGACGTGTTCCGCGCCCAGGCGCGCGGCTACCCC
>JAYUYB010000672.1:0-3057 GCA_043752655.1 Chloroflexota bacterium | reverse complement strand
GTAAGAGCGCCCACAATGGGCGCCCCTCGTACAGTCACTCGGGCGTTGCTCTGGCCCCGGCCCTTAGGCCTCTTCTGGCTGCACGGCCAGGTGGCGCGCGGCGATCTGCTTCAGTAGCCCGAGCAGCACTAGCTTCGCGCTGGAGCGCTCTCTTGAGGTGCAGGGCAGCACCGGCACATCTACCGGCACGCCCAGGCGACGGCGCACATAGGAGACCGGCAGCGCAGTCGGGTCGTCCTGCTTGTTCGCGGCCACCACGAAGGGCGCGTCGGTGATCTCGGCGAAGCGATCTATCAGCCGCCGCGTCTCGGCGAAGTGGCCCGGTCGCGTGCTGTCCACCATCACCACATAGCCCAGGCAGCCGATGCTCAGGTCCTCCCACATAAAGTCGAAGCGCTCCTGGCCAGGCGTGCCAAAGAGGTAGAGCGTCAGCTGCTCGTTGATCGCAATTGTGCCGAAGTCGAGGGCAACGGTGGTCTCCTGCTTCAGCTGCCGCTCTTCGTCGAGCGTCACCGCATAGTCGGTGGAGACTGTCTCGATGTCGCTGAGCGTGCGGATAAGCTGTGTCTTGCCAGCCGAGTAGCTGCCTGTAATGACGATCTTGAGCGTCTGCATCGTGACCGTCCTTCTACAGCCCGTTTACGCGGCGAATGACTGCGTCGAGCAGGCTGCGCCGAACATGTGGCCGTTCGTCCATACACTCCATGGGTGCCATCGTTGCGCCAGCAAAGGCGGCCTCCCGTGTTGCGGCGGGCATCAGGGGCCTGGCGGGGCGGGGGCGCGGCTGTGGCCGGGTTGGCGGCGGGATCATTATCTCCAGCATGCCGATCGCCATCAGTTCGGCCATCGTGCGGATCGCTTGCGCATGTGGGATGCCGGCCGTCTCGCAGATGCTGCGCAGATTTGGGTTGCTAGAGACCAGGCTCACTATGCGCCACTGGTTCATGTCCAGGCTCACGCCGCTGTTCGTTCTGATTGGCAGGGGCGACAGCTGCAGACAGGTGTCCAGGCTGAGCTTGTGGTATGGCAGCGCGCGGGCTGGGTCGGCGCGGCGGCGCATACCCTCCATCACGATCCAATCGGAGTCGTGGCTGATCCGGTTGGCTCGCTGGGAGACCGCAGGGTCGTGGCGAAAGACAAACGAGGCGTTCTCCCAGAGCAGCATCTGGATCAGCGCCTCCTCCTGGGCCGCGCGCACTGTGCGCCCGGCGCTCAGCAGGGCGGCGTCGATCAGGCACCCCTCGGTGACATACACCACGCCGCGCTCCGCGCCGCTGTTCAGCACCAGCACGCCGCTCTTCGGGCCAAGGCGGAAAATCTGAAAGAGATCGCTCAGTGACATATCTTGGAGCGTACCTTCGAGCGCCATTGCTACCTCACTGTGCGAGCAATACGGGGAGGCGCCTATCTCGCTGCCCCCTCCCCTCATCCCTGGGCGAGGGGGCAGCTAGGATCGACCGCAGCGGCTCGGAGCTTTCAGCACATGTCCCACGCGCAGCTCGTTAGTCGAGCGGGGCGATCTGGTAGACGCACTCTGTGGCGCCCATCGCCGAGCATACGGACTCGTGGCCGAGCATGCGGCGGTCGGTGATCGCGCCCATTGCGCCGATAAACACGCCCAGCGTAAAGGCGCAGTAGGGCTCGTCGCTGCTCACGCCAGCGGTGCAGGCGCCCTCGGTGATGTGAATCTCATAGCTGCCGTCGGCCTTTGCCTCCACGCTCTGCACCAGGCATAGGCGGGTGCCATCCACGCCAAGGGCGGCGTCCAGCTTCTGGCGGATAGCCTCCGGGTCCTGGCTGAAGCCGCGCAGGCTCAAGGAGTCCACAAGCTCCTGGCCACGCTGCCGACCAGCAGCCACCACCAGGGCACGGCCAGCGTTGTCCTCGGCACCGTGGCGCAGATAGTGAAAGCAGGTCAGGCTCATAAGCGGGCCAAGCGTGGGTCGGTTGATATCTGACATTGCTACTGTTCCTCCTTTAACTTGTCTTACAACACCAGGCCGATGGCCTTAGCGGCGTCGCGGGCCTCGATCCGCACGAGCCCAAGGTTGGCGCCCTGGCGCAGGTTCACCGCAAGCAGGCTCTGGTCGCCGGCCGGCAGCACCATAAAGAGCCCGTTGTCCGCCTTGATGATGGTCTCCTCGGTGGCGCCGATCTTCAGCTCGCCAACGACGCGGCGCGTCACACCCATCATGGTTGCGGCTACGGCGCCCACGCGGTCGGCGTTCACCTCGGCGGACATCTTGGAGACGAGCACGATGCCGTCCATACTCACGGCCGCAACACCCGACACATCGTTCCCAGCGCTGGATGCGAGCCGGTCAAGGACCGCCGAAATCTGATCCTGTCGCGACATAGCCATGGTGAGCCGTTCCTTTCAGTCTGTCTACACAAGAGCACTACCTGCTGTGCGGCCCTGCCGCGACGCTCACAGACAGTTGTTCACCTTACTTAACGCCCAGCAGGCCATGCTGGGCGGCGGGACAATCAGCCTGAGCACACACCAGAAGCCCACCGACCGCGCCTGCCGGGTAGTGGTGCAGGACACAGGCATAGGCATGGGCCCCGAGCAACTGCGCCGCCTGTTCGAGCCGTTCCACTCGGGCAAGGCCCAGGGCGTTGGCCTTGGCCTCTATCTGTGCCGACAGATCATCGAGCAGCACGCAGGCCAGATCGAGGTGACTAGCCAGCCCGGCCAGGGCACGCTGATCACGGTGCTGCTTCCATGGAGCGAGGCGCGGCCGTCGCACAACCACACGTCAGATCACCCGACAATACTGAAGTAACAGGACATGCTATGACGAGCGAGACTGCGCAGATTCTGGTGGTAGACGACGAGGCCCTGGTGCGGCGCGTCCTCGGTGATGCCCTGATCCAGACAGGCTACCGGGTACGCAGCGTGGGGAGCGGCGATGCGGCCCTTGCCGCTCTGGCCACCACGTCGGCCGACTTGGTTCTGCTCGACTTGCAGCTTGGCGATAGCGACGGCGTGGAGCTGATGCAGGTGATACGCACGCGCTGGCCTCGTACAGAGGTCATCATCCTCACCGCCCACGG
>JAYUYB010000671.1:0-3065 GCA_043752655.1 Chloroflexota bacterium | reverse complement strand
AAGGCCTTAGAGCGGCAGCCACGCGCTCCACATCGCGGGCGAGCAGCATGCGAGCATCGTCGCCCTGGCGTGGGTCAACGGCCTGGGCGAAATCAATGATGTAGGGCTCGCCCTGCCAGGCAAGGATGTTGTAGACGGAAAGATCGCCGTGGATACGATGGCCTGCTAAGAGCTTTTCGATATCCTCGATCAGACCATCGAGCAGATCCTGAGCACCACCACGATCGACCTGGATCTCGCAGAGGCGCGGCGCCACGCTCTCAGCGTCGCCGAGATACTGCATCAGCAGGCCGTTGCCGGTTTGAGCGTAGGGACGCGGCGTGCGCACACCGAGACTGTAGGCGAGCTCTTGCGCGGCGTACTCGTAGCCGATCCAGCTAGAGACCTGGAAAGCGCGGCCCTTGGCGCTAGCGCGACTCGGCACGCCTTTGCCGGTGAGCCGCACATTTTTGCCAGACTCATTGCGAACGGTGCGACCCTCACGGTACTGGGCGTCGTTGCTGAGGCTGCGAAACATGCGCGGCCGGTAGATCTTGGCCGCCATAAGCGGGCTCTCAGCGGCCGGCCCGCCCGTGCAGCAGAAGACCGTGGCCTCTTTGCCGCTCTTAACCTCGCGGAGCACGTCGGCGATCAGATCCTGCTCGTAGAAGTGGGTAAGCGAAGAGAGCACCCACTCGCTGTCGCGGCGCCCTACCAATGCCTCGGGGGCGAAGGCGGCTTTGGCGCCCTCCTCTTCCTGGGATTCGCTCAGCCAGCGCTGAACGTCGGCGTTGGCCTCGAAGCTGCGCTTTGTGACGCCCTCGCGGGGCGCGAGCTTCTTGCGCTTCGCCTCTTTGAAGCGGGTGCCGTAGATCGGTGCGTCATCGTCGTCTAGCTCGGCCTGCTTGTTCTCACTGTTGCTGTAGCGATCCATACGCTCCTCAAGATTTGCTGTGAATCAAAAACGGCGACCGGAACCTGAGTGGTTCACCGGCGCCGTGTCACAGGCGAGGGCTGGAGCGATCAGGCAAATGACAGTGCATACTGGCACAGAGTAAAGCACTAGACGTGCTTGTCTGGAGCCAAAATCTATGCCTTGACACCGGGCCTGGGGCGCTACAGCCGCTGTTAACAGCTAATCGGGGCACACTCAGGGGTATTTAGGGTGTTGACACTGTGCATGTGGCCTCCTTGTGAGTTTGGCACGTCGTTTGCTGCGGTGATTGTACTCGAAGCTGCGTTGGCTGTCCATCGGGCGTGAGGCGGAGCAGGGCATTTTTATCCGCAGATGACGCAGATGACGCAGATTTCCGGCCCATTGTTGGTTCCGAGGGCGTGCTGGGCGCGAATATAAGTTAGAGACTATGCTGGACATACGCGTTCTGGCATGGTGGCCCGTCGGTAATGGCGAGTGTGAGGGCGCTGAGATCCATTATCACGGAACTCACAGTCTCGTAGTACTCCTCGGGCGGCTCGGCCGGGTCGATGTGGAAGCAGACCGAGTAAGGGTGGTTCTCGTGGTCGCGCAGGGCGTCCTCTAGGGCCGCGCGCGTGACTGGACGTTGGGCGCCGAGCAGCTGATCAAGGCGTGCGTGGCGCAGGCGCGAGTGTGGGTTCGTCTCGATATTGCGCTCCTCGATCCCGAGGGCGTGCGGCTCGACAAAATGATTGGCGTGGATGAGGCAGCCGCCCGTACAGGCGGTGACCCCGGCGCCATTGGGGGCTGTCTCGACGTTGACGGCGCTGGCAGGGGCTTGGGCGAGCAGGAAATTGGCGGAGCAAGAGCGGCTCTCGCCGGTTATCACACGCAGGGCAGCATCGAGCTCGTGGCAGCGCAGGATCGCGTAGCAGCGGGCGTGGAAGGGCAGGCGCATGCGCGACCAGTCGTCGTCGGTGCTGGTGAGACCGTTGATAGCGAGGCCGAGGCCTGCCGAGTTAAGGCCGATCTTGCCGCCGAAGATACCCGCCTCGGTGAAGGCAAGGGTCCGGAGGCCGTCGGGCTCGGTTGTGTGCAGCACGGCGCCCTGCACGCCTGCGATCCAGTCCCAGTTCTCGCCGAGCAGCAGGTGGCCGTCGGCGGTGGCGTCGGGCAGGAGCGCGAAGGCGGTGCAGCCATCAGGGAGGGGCTTGTCGGCGAACTCGTCGTAGAAGAGCTCGTAGCGTACGTTGAGGGCGGCGATCTCGGCGAAGGCGAAGCCGGAGCCCGCAGCGATACCGCGCATGCCGTCGTGATAGGCGGGACTCTGAGTGCCCAGCGCGGCGGCGTAGCGCTCGGCGCGGCTCAGGGTCTCGGCGCGGCTCAGCTTTAGCTCGCGGGCGAAGCGGGCGAAGTAGAGCTCCAGGTTGTGGCCGATGCGCTCGCGCAGCAGCTCGCCGTGCTGCACACCTTGGGCGAAGGGCTCGCCCTCAAGGCGTATAAGGGGGAGGGTCATGGGTGGAACTCCAGAGCTTCCGGGAAGCTTGTGTTACGGATGCTTGACCATAGTGAGCCAGGCGGGCTGCTTGACGAAGCCGAGGGCCTCGTTGATGCTGAGCATGGGCCGGTTGGTGGAGGCGTTGTCGGTGCGGATCCAGGGCGCCCCGACGCGCTGCGCGTAGGCGATGGCGCGCAGCTTGAGGGCTAGGGCGATGCCACGTCGGCGGTACTCAGGGTCGGTGGCGGTAAAGCCCGTGGCGAGGTCGGGGCTCGACTCGCGCCGCCAGAGGCTAGTGAGGCCAATGTAGCGCTCGCCATCGAGGGCCAGAAAGAAGCCCTCGGGCAGCATGCTCGGGTTGTCCTGGAAGATCTTCAGCCATGCCTCGTAGGGCGGCGGGGTGAACGGCTCGGGCATTGGCACGTCATGCGTGGCCAGGATGTCGAACTCGTAAAGCCTGGGCCAGAGCTCGGGGTCGCGCTCGCGCTGCTCGGCCACGGTTGTGATCGTGATGCCCTGAGCGCGCACATGCTGCTCGGCGTCGGCAAAAGGCGCGGCGTCGAAGCTGGCAACGTCCAGGCGCGACTCCCAAGTGCGCATCTCCTCGGTGAAGCCGCGCTGCTGGGCGAAGCGCAGGCCTGCGCTGAAATCCTGGCGCACTTCGTGGCGCAG
>JAYUYB010000670.1:0-7608 GCA_043752655.1 Chloroflexota bacterium | reverse complement strand
GACGGTGGACGGGAAGTGGCTTTATTGCTTACTCTGGGCGGGGGGAGAGCTGGTGGGCGAGCAGGTTGAGGCCTGGCAAAAGCGGTGAAGTGAGCGGGGTGGTGCCGCTGAATATGCCGACGGAGCGGTAGGCATCGCCCTCGAGGGTGAGCAGCTCCACATTGCGCTCTACGGGGTCGACGATCCAGTATTCGGGGATGCCCATGCGGGCGTAGGCGCCGCGCTTGCCGTCCACGTCGGGGCTGGCAAAGACCTGCCCAAGGCCTGTGTCCTCGATCGCCGTGACAAGCCGTGCGCCAAGGGAGATCACGCCGCGCTCGTGGTATGGGCCTGGTGCGGGTGCTATATAGAGCACTCCCTCGATAATCTCGTAGTGGAAGCCCTCGGCCTCGGGGAGCTGCGCGTAGGCCTCGTACGTCCAGTGGCCCTGCTCGGAGCCGGGCACATGGCTCGCGTGCACCACGGTTGTCGCTGTGTCGGGGAGCATGAGCATCTCCTTTAGCCTTTTGGATTGAGCGCGAGCGAACGTTCGGCTATCGGCTATGGCAGATCAGGGCCGCGAGCGCTCCAGCTGGTCGAGCAGCTCCATAAGGTTGCGCTTGCGCGCGTGCCGCGCTCGCAGCGCCTGAAGGTAGCTCGCCCACTGCTCGGCGCGCCCCGCCGCCCGGTACGCGGCGCGCGCGCGGCGCAGCCACTCCACGGCCACAGCGTAGTGCTTGGCGACCCCGGCCTCGGCGATACCGTCGGCCTTGGCGGTGGCGGTGCGGATCACCCAGTCGGGGTGCGTCGCGACGGCGGCGTCCATCACGCGCCCAAGCTCGTTGGAGGCGGGGTGGCTGCTCACCAGGGTGATCGCGTCGTCGATCAGACCCTCGTGCAGGAAGAGATCGATGCGCCCAGAGACGTTCTGCCACGGGCTGGCCGGGTGGCGCTGCGCGTCGAGCAGGCGCTCGCGCAGCGGGGGCCACGCAGGGCCGGCCAGCTCGGCCATGCGCCGGTAGAGGCCGAGCTCTGGCGCGGCGCGCAGGGCCTCCTCGCCGGCGCGCAGGGCCAGCTCGACGCGGCCCTGCCCCGCCGCGAGGTCGGCGAGCCAGGCGGCGAGGGCTGCGCGCGGCTCGGCCAGGCCAAGCCCGTGCTCGCCGACGGCCAGGGCGGCCGCGAGGTCACCCTGCTCGCGCAGGGCCTGGGCCAGGGCCAGCGCTTCGGTGGCGGTCTGGAAGAGCTCGCAAGCGAGCTGGGCGGCCTCGGCGGTGCGGCGCATGCGCACCAGCAGCAGCGCCCGCTCGCTGTGCATGCCTGCGGCCGCAGCAAGGTTCAGCGCCTCGCGCAGCAGCCCCTTGCGCTCCAGCACGAGCAGGCGAGTGGGCAGCAGCAGCCTATGCAGGTTGGCGTGCAGCGCGCCCGTGTCGTCGGGGTCGCCGCCCATGGCCGCAGCGAGGCCGGGCGCGTCCCAGCCCTCTTCGGCGGCGATCAGGGCGAGATCGAGGCCATCGACGCCGTACTCGGCGGCGCTGGCGCCAAGCTCGTCGAGGCGGCGCTGCCAGGTGGCGCGCTCGCCGCGCGGCAGGTCGGCCATAAGCAGCGCCTCGGCCCAGAGCCCGCCCAGGGTGTCGAAGAAATCGCCCAGATTGCCGTAGGAGTCGTCGTACTGGACCCACTGCTCGCTATACTCAGCGGTCAAAACATCTAGCAGGGGCAGGGCGCGCTCGGCGTCGTCGGCCTGAACGAGTGCGCGGATCTGCTCGACGAGGGGCTCGAGGGCGGAGACGATGCCGTCGCTCACGTCGTAGCTGTCGTATTCGTAGCGGCCGGCGCCCCGGAATACCGAGCGCAGCGTACGCCGAAAAGCGGCTAGATCGGCGGGAGTGTGCTGCTCCGGCGCCGCAGCCACGCCAGCGGCGGGGGGCGGCGCCGAGGCGGCCAGGAACTGCTCGGCAAGATCAGCAACTGCCGGATCGTGCTCGGCCATGCGCAGCAGCAAGGCCACGAGGCGCTCGCGCTCAACCCCGGCGAGCAGCTCGGCGAAGGGGGGGCGCTGGGCGACATCGCCGGGGGCGGCGCGCTGGTAGGCGAGCAGGGTGGCGACGATATGCTTGCACCAGCCGCCGTAGTCGTAGGGGCAGGTGCAGCTTGTGGCAAGGATGCCGCCTGGGCCGAGGCGCACGGTGACGCAGTAGGGCGCGTAGCTGCTGCCCTCCACCTCGGCCTGGAGCGTGTCGCCGCGCAGGAGCATCTGGCCGACGGCGCCGGACTGGTAGTAGGCAAGGCCGCGGGCGAACGACTCGTCGGCGGCGCCCTGGCGGATCTGGGCCTCCCTGATGGGCGGGAGTGGCATTGGTTGTCCTCACGGGGATCGTTTGCGTGATGATAGCATGGTTTGGGGTGGGGCGCTGGCGCCCCGCACTCTTAACCCGGCGGTTGAAACCGCAGCGGCTAGGCCTGTGGCCGCGCGTCGGCGCAGGCCGGTGCGTCCGGACCCGCCCGCGCAGGCGGGCGCCCGGCGCGCGGGCGGGTGAGGCCGCACCGGCGGCCTTTGCGCAATCGTAGCCGCGCGCTTCAGCGCCACGGCGTGCGCATGGAACCAGCATCCCGAAACCCTACGTCACACATAAGGCAGACTGACGACTGTATACTGACAACTGACGATTGACGACTGACGACTGACAACTGCAAAGGGAGGGAACGATGCCGTCCCCTGGCCAGTACAGCGACCAGGAGCTGCGCCTGCTTCAGCTTCTGAGCGGCCGCTTCCCGACGATCACGGCCGCGCACATCGAGATGATCAACCTGAGCGCGATCCTGGCGCTCCCCAAAGGCACCGACCACTACATCTCCGACATCCACGGCGCCTACGCGCAGTTCGACCAGATCTTGCGCCACGCCTCGGGCGCCGTGCGCCGCAAGATCGCCCAGACGTTTGGGGCCGAGCTGCCCGAGCACGCCCAGATCGAGCTCGCGATGCTGGTCTACTATCCTGAGCAGACCCTGCGCCGCGCCCTGCCCGCCCTGGCCGACAGCGACGCCTGGATGGGCGCGACGATTGTGCAGCTGGCCCGGCTGGCGCGCACCGCCGCGCAGAAGTATACGCGCAGCAAGCTGCGCAAGCGCCTAGACCCGCAGCGGGCTTATGTGCTGGAGGAGCTGCTGAGCGAGAGCGAGGCCGATCACTCGCAGAAGGAGCAGTACTACCGCAGCGTAGTTGCCTCGATTGTGGCCCTGGGCGAGGGCGAGGCGGTGATCGTGACGCTGGCCGAACTGGTGCGCGACCTCGTGGTAGACCGGCTCTACATCCTTGGCGATATCTACGACCGTGGCCCGGCCGCCGAGCAGGTGATGGAGCGCCTGATGGCCCACCACAGCGTGACGATCCTCTGGGGCAACCACGACATCTCGTGGATGGGCGCCGCCGCCGGCTGCGCCGCCCTGATGGCGAATGTGGTGCGGCTCGCCCTGCGCTACGCCACAATCGAGACGCTGCTCGATGGCTACGGGCTGAACCTGCGCGCCCTGGCCCGCTTCGCGGATGCGACCTACGGCGACGACCCGTGTGCGACGTTTATCCCCAAGGCTGGCCCGCACAGCGAGGGCTTCTCTGCCGAGGCCCTGGCCCACATGCACAAGGCGATCGCGGTGATCCAGCTCAAGCTGGAGGCCGAGGTGATCCGGCGCCACCCCGAGTATGCCATGGACGACCGGCTGCTGCTGGACGCGCTGGACCTTGGCGCGGGCACGCTTACGATTGACGGAACGGCCTACCCACTGCTCGACACGCGCTGGCCCACGCTGCGCGCCCCCGGCCAGGCCGCGCTGACGGACGCGGAGGCCGCCGTGGTGGCCGACCTGCACGCGCAGTTTACGCAGAGCGCGCGGCTAGATCGCCATATGCGCTACCTCTATAGCTACGGCTCGCTGTGCCAGGTGCGCGACGGCAACCTGCTCTTCCACGGCTACCTGCCGGTGGACGAGGCGGGCGCGTTTGTGGCCCTGCCGCTTGGCGACGAGCAGCTGGCAGGCCCGGCATTGCTGGAGCGCTACGAGCAACTGGCGCGCACGGCCTTCTTTGGGCGCGACCCGCAGGAGCGCCAGGCGGGCCAGGACGCGCTCTGGTATCTCTGGGCCGGCCCCGACTCGCCGCTGTTTGGGCGGCGCCGCATGACGACCTTTGAGCGCTATGTGCTGGCCGACCCGGCGACTCACGAGGAGCCGAAGGGCCCCTACTACGCCCTGCGCGACAACGAGGCCTTCTGCCAGCGTGTGCTGGCGGCCTTCGGCGCCGACCCCGAGCACGGCCATATCATCAACGGGCACACGCCGGTGAAGGTGCGCAAAGGCGAGCGCCCGCTGCTGGCTGGGGGGCGCCTGATCGTCATCGACGGCGGCATGAGCGAGGCGTACCAGCCGGTGACGGGCATCGCAGGCTACACGCTGATCGGCAACTCACACGAGCTGCTGCTGGCGGCCCACGAGGCATTCACCGACGCCGAGACGATGATCCGCGAGGGCAGCGACCCCACGCCGCGCACCGAGCACGTGGCGACCTACACGGCCCGCAAGCTGATCGCCGACACCGACACGGGGCGCACGCTGCGCGGCGAGCTCGACGATCTGCGCAAGCTGGTGGAGGCCTATAGCCGGGGCGTGCTGGTGGAGGGGAAGCGGTAGGGGGCAGCCCTCACCCTCAACCCCCTCTCCCTGAGCGGGAGAGGGGCGCCCAATTGCGGTAGGAGAAGGACTCCCCTCTCCCCTTGAGGGAGAGGGGCAGAGGGTGAGGGGTTTAGCTATCAGGCGCCGAAGAGGCTGCCGATCAGGCGCTCGGTGGCGGTGATCTCGCCGGGGATGCCGAGCTGCGTGAAGAGCGCCAGGGCGCCGGCGAGCTGCTCGCGCGCACCGCCGTGGTCGCCGCCGCTGTGCATGGCCTGGCCGAGCGCGCGCTGGGCGTAGGCCACCATGTAGTTGTCGTCGTTGGCATGGGCAAGGCGCATGGACTCGCCAAGCTGCTCGACGGCCTCCGCTGACTGGCGGGCCAGCGCGATCTGGCCGAGCGTGAAGCGGGCGTAGGGCGCCGCGTGCCGATCGCCGAGCGCAATCACCTCGCCGGCGTAGTGCGCGGCGCGCTCCATGTCGCCGAGCTCGAACGAGGCCTCGGCCAGATTCGCCGCCGCTGCCGCCGCAAAGTAGGGGTCGCCCACATGGCGGAAGAAGGCGTAGGCGGGCGTCCCAGCCTCGATAGCAGCCTCAAAGCGGCGGGTCTGCACGTAGATAAAGGCAAGGTTGCCGCGCATCTTCTCCAGGCTTGGGCGGTCGCCGAGACGCTCAAAGATCGCGGTGGCGCGCGCGGCGTGGGTAATGGCGGAGTCGAGCTTCTGGAGTCGACCATAGTGCATAGCCAGGAAGCGCTCGGCCTGGGCACGCAACGTGTCGTCGTCGAGCCTGTCGGCGAGGGCGAGGGCGCGCTGGAACTCCTCCAGGGCCGCCGGGTAGTCGCCCTCCTCTACGTGGAGCATCCCGCGCAGCACCTGGAGGTCGAACTCGCCGCGATAGATCTCCTCCCAGGCGGCGGCATGCTGGTGGCGGCGGGTGTATAGGAGGCCGCGCCGCTGATGCAGGGCGGCCAGGCGCCCAAGCAGCCTGGAGCTGACGCGCAAACCCTCGCCGTAGCTGTCCACGGCACGGTCGGGGTAGCCCAGGGCATCCTCCAGCTCACCGCGCAGCATCCAGAGCCGCGCCTGGGCCTCGCTCTCCTCGCTCCAGTCGAGCTGCTCAAGCTCGTGCAGGGCCTCCTCGTGCTGGCCGGCAAGCTGGCGCAGCTCGGCGCGGATCGTGTCGAGGGCCTTGCGCTCGGCCGGATCGAGGCGCTGGCGCGAGATGGCGCCAAACACGCGGCGCGCGGCGTCGGCCTCGCCACGGGCGATGGCCTGGCGGCGCTGCGGGAACCACGCCTGCAGCGCGAGCTGCTCCTGCTTGCTGGCCACGAAGTGGAAGGCGGCCGCCGTGTACTCGCCGCGCTCCAGGCGCACCAGGGCCGCCTCGGCGTGCAGCGTCTCGCGCAGCTCCGGGGTAAGATCGGCGTCGATGAAAGGGGCAAGGGCGGGCAGCACGGCCACGCCGCCGACGCCGTCGTGCTCGATCAGGCGCAGCCTGGCCGCAGACTCGCGCACCGTCGGGTCGAGCAGTTCTTCTGGGGCGTAGCCCTGGAAGACGGCGAGCCGCTGGAGGCCGCGGCGCTCCTGGGGGGTGAGCCGCCGCCAGAGGCGCTGGAAGGCTGGCAGCAGCGAGGGTGTGGCCACGGGGCCTGTGGCCTCTAGCTCGGCGGTGGCGTCGTAGTCGAGCGTGAGCATCAGGCCGAGCAGGCGCGGGTTGCCGCCGGTGTAGGCGTGCAGCTGCTCGGCCTCGCCGGGCACGTCGGCGCGGCCCGCATCGCGCAGCAGCAGCTCCACCTCGCCCAGCTTCAGGCCGCTCAGCTCCAGGTGCAGATCGCCCGCCGCGAGGGGACGCTGGCTGATCAGCAGCAGCGGCGCGACGCCGCGCAGCGACTCGATCAGGTCGAGCAGCTGGGTGTGGATGGGCGCCACCAGGCCGAGCCCGCCGGTGGTGAGGTGCTCCATGTCGTCGAAGCAGAGGATGGGCGCGCCGCCCGCCAGGCCCGCCAGATCCTGGCGCAGCAGCCCGGCTGCCAGGCTGAGATCGGCTGGTGCACCGCCTGTAACCACAAGATACTGCCAGAGGTTCGGGGCGCCGTGCTCGTGCAGGAAGGCGCCCAGGGCGAAGAGCAGGCTGCTGGCGCCGTCGTTGAAACCGGGGCGCATAGTGTACCAGAAGGCCGGGCGCTCTGGCAGGGCCGCCAGCGCGGTGGCGGCGATGCTGCTCTTGCCTACGCCACCGGGGCCGCCGATGGTGACGGTGTTGTTGTCGGCCAAGGCCGCCACCAGGGCCGCGAGCTGGCGCTCGTAGCCGTAAAGCGTTGTAGGCGGACGCGGGCGCTCCGCGCGCACAGTTGGCCGCAGGCTATCGAGCAGCAGCGCGGCGACGCTTTTGACGGCGGCGTCGAAGTCGCGGTAGTGCTGCGACTTGGAGCCCGGCAGCAGGTGCGGCTCCTCCCAGATGTCTGAGGTGCGGTTGGGCGTAACAAACTCGTTGAAGCAACGCAGCTCCAGCACCACATAGGCGTAGCGCGTGTCGTCGGGGTTGCGCCGCACCTCCATGATCGCCGCCAGCATCGCCTCGGGGCTCGCGGGCAGGGGGCCGCGCCAGAGGCGGGCGGCGGCGGCGCGGATCTCCGCCCGCAGCGAATCGCCACGCGTGCGCTCGGTGATCGGCTGCGGCGCGTCGCGCAGGGTGCGGCCAAGCATGTATAGGCTCGCAAGCGGCGACTCCTGCCCGAGCCGCTGCGGCTCGTCGAACAGGCGCAGCGCCTGCTTCACATGGCGCTCGAAGAGGCCCAGGGCGACTCCGGGCAAGAGCTCTGTGGCGAGCATGGGCGCCTCCAATCTGGGGATGAAGCGGGCCGACCGCCGGGCTGGGAAAAATGTCGGTGTTCTTGGGACCACGGCGGCGCGTTGGCTTGCTACACTAGGGCCAGTTCTCGGAAATTTGTGGCTGGTTCTGGAC
>JAYUYB010000669.1:0-7610 GCA_043752655.1 Chloroflexota bacterium | reverse complement strand
ATAGCCGATAGCCGATAGCCGATAGCCGAAGGGCGGTGGACGGTGGACGGTGGGCGGGCGGGCGGTCGTCGGTCGTCGGTCGTCGCCACGAGCAACTGGTCGAGGAGAAACGCCAGTGGCACGCACGCCAGAGCCACGGCTAACGCAGCGCGGGGTGTTACAGTCCCGCGCACCAGGGGATACATGGCCCGCTGGGGCTGCGTCCGGTCCAGCGCTAGGTCGCACACATCGTTGTGGACGTAGGCGAAGGCGTGGAAGGTGGCGGCTACGGCCAGCAGCCCGGCGGCGCGCTGCGGCGACAGCCGCCGATCCACGCTTGCCGCCCCCAGCAGCGGCAGGGTGGCCGTGGCGCCCAGGGCCGAGATGCGAAAGAAATAGTAGAGGTCAATGCAAAATGCAAAATGCAAAATGGCTCCGGCTTGTCGCTAGCGCCGTGCTGGGAGGCTGTGCCGGCCAGAGCAGAAATGAGTTGGCCCAGCGCTGCCGCTAGCTTTTGCAGCATCAAGTGTTGCACGCGCTGTTGCCAGGCAAACATCGTGCAGCCCGCGAGCCCCGAGCTCCTGGGCTGCCCCTGTCCCCTGTTCCCTGTCCCCTGTCCCCTGTGCTCACGGCAGCGTCCACTCGCTCAGCCTGAACCCGGCCTCGCGCAGCATGCGGAACACGGTGGCGGTGTAGGCGCCCACAAACTCCTGCGGCGCGCGGGCGCGGGCCAGCATCTCCATCGCCCCCATCGCCATCTGGCGGCGCATCTTCGGGTAGTACAGGCAGGAGTGAATCACCTGGTTGTAGAGCCCCAGCCAGTAGATGTAGCGGCGCACCAGCTCGGTGTCTGCGGCCGCTGCCACGCGCCGCTGCAGCTCGTCGCTCAGCCCCACCCGGCCCATAAACACGTCCACGGCGTCCAGATGCAGTACACGCATAGTTGCCAGGGTTGGCACAAGCGCCGCCGGCAGCACCTCGCCCACGGCCGCCACCACCTCGCCCAGCAGCTTGAAGGTCGGCTCGGGATAGTAGAAGCCAACGGAGGCCAGGCCCGCCACCACGCGCTCCACCTGGCGCCGATCGTCGCGCAGCAGCCCATCTTGTAGCATTAGCTCTAGCAGCGGCATGCTTCCGCCAAGCTTGCCGTAGGCCAGCCCCAGCGGCAGCAGCAGGATATCGAACGACTGCAGCAGGCTCGGCGCATCGCCATACACCAGCGCGGGCTGCTCGCGGAACAGCGCCTCGGTAAGCTCTTCCAGCAGCGGTGCCCAGGCCGTGGGCGTGCCCGGCAGCAGCACGCTGAAGCCGAGCAGCAGCCAGAGCTGGCCCTGTGGTGGAGCGCTCGCCCAGAGCTCGCGCAGCAGCGGCTCGGTGCCTGCCAGATTATCTACGGCGTGGATCGCCATCTGGGCCGCGCCCACGATGTTGAAGAAGTCGTTCTCGGCCCGCAGCAGCTCCTCTAGCTCGGCGCGGTGGGCCGCGAGCGGGGTGGCCGGGTCGAACAGCGGCGCCGCCCGCACCAGCACGGCCCGCTCGGCCTGGGGTAGCTCGAAGAAGGGCTCCACCGGCACGATCTCGGCGAACAGCATGGTGTCGAGGATGGGCTGGGTGAAGGCGCTGGCCACGGCCTGGAAGATCAGATCCTCGATCGTCTTGCCGAACATGCCGGTGTTGAGAATGTCCAGGTGTAGGCGCTGGCGGGCCAGCTCGTAGTAGATCTCCGTGGTGGCGTCGCGCACATCAGGCCGCTCGGGGTGGTTGATATAGATCACCACCGAGAGCTCGAAGAAGAACTCCAGGATGTTGCGCAGGTCGCGCAGGGCGGCGGGGCCGATGCGGGCCACCAGATCCTTCAGCAGCCCGTAGGTGAACTCCGGGTCGGAGCGCCAGATCAGGTAGAGCGCGTCGCGCGTCACCCGGCGCAGCGCGGGGTTGCCGCGCCCCGCCGCCCAGAGGAAGATCTCGCGGGCGCGCGGGCCAACGTAGTAGGCGGCCTTCAGCGCGGTGCGCCGGGCCTCGTCCGAGTCTCGCTGGCACAGGCCTTTGATCAGGTCGGCGGCGACTGCTGGCTCGTCTGCGTACAGCTCCACCAGGCTCTGGGCTGCCAGCTCGCGCAGCTCGATGTCCGCCGACTGGGCGAGGGCGGCGAAGGCCTCGGGCTGGCGGGCGATCAGCAGCGCGTTGCGGGCGATGTCGAAGGCCAGCGGGAAGCCGCGTGCGCGCTCCATCAGGCTCGCCACGGTTGTCGGCAGCAGCGCGCTGTCGCCAGAGTCGCGCAGCAGGTGGCGGGCCAGCACGTACGCCCCTAGTTCGGCGTAGGCAAAGCTCGTCACCTCGCCGGTGAAGGCATCGCCGCGCTGCTCGGCGAGGATGCCGCCATCCAGCAGGCGGCAGTAGGCCGAGCTCGGGTCGGCGCTCAGCAGCTCGTCGCGCAGGCGCTCGTTGCGGGCCAGCTCGGCCACGGGCAGCGCCATCTGGCCGCGCCGCAGCATCTCGCTGGCCAGCTCCTCGATAAAGAGCTGCTCGCGGCGCTGGCGCACGCGCTCGTCGAACAGGCGCCGGAAGATGCCCAGGCTCAGGCCGCGCGCCGAGAGCACAATCTGGCCGTCGCGGTAGGTCTCGGCGATCATGCGCAGCAGCAGCGGGCGGTGCAGCTGGGTGCGCAGGGCCAGCGGCAGGCTCTCTAGCGCCGTCTGAAGCTGGAAGAAGCGCCGGTAGCGCGGGTAGGCCTCGCCAAGCTCGGCGTCGCTGAAGGCGCCAAGCGCCAGATACGGCTCGCCCTCGGCGCCCTGGTGGTAGGCCGCCCAGAACAGGCTGGCGGCGCCGGCGCGATCAAGCTGGCCCCAGGTGGCGCTGTTGCAGCTGATCACCACGCGCAGCGCGGGGCCAGCCACGCGGCCAACTAGGGCGTCGATCTGCTTGAGCAGCGCCTCCGGGCCGGCCTGGGCGCCGCTGCGGTACTCGTTGAGCGCGTCGAAGATGATCACGAGCCGCTGCTGGGCGGCCATGGCCAAGCGCGTGATCTGCCCCAGATCATGCAGCAGCAGGTCGGGCATGTCGCGGCCCAGGTCGCGCGCGATCTCGCGGTCGATCTCGGCGCCAAGCGAGCCGCCACAGCGGTAAAAGAGCACCGCGTCGCCGCTCTCGCGCAGGCCCTCGGCCCAGCGGGCCAGCAGGCAGCTCTTGCCGGCGCCCGAGTCGCCCACCAGCAGCAGCGCGCCACTGTCGCCCTCCAGGAATGCGTGCAGCTCGGCCTCGGCCCGCACACGCGGCACATACAGCTCGGGCAGGTAGGGGCCGGGGCGGCGCGGCGTGCCTGCCAGCTCGCGCAGCACATGCTCGGACTGGGCGCGGGCGGCGGAGGCGATCTGCTCCCAGGCCACGCTGATCGGTCGGCTGGCGCCGGTGGAGGGCGCGGGCGCGGTGGGCGGCGGGGCAAGGGGGTGCGCGGGGCCGGCGATAGTATTGGCCGTGAGCAGGACCACATCGCGCAGAGCAGCACGCATGCTAGCGGCGCTGGCGGGGCGCTCCTCGCGGCGCAGGCCGAGGGCTCCCATCAGCAGCGCGCTCAGCTCTGGGGGCACGGCGGGGTTCAGCGTGTGGGCGGGGCGCATCGGGTCGGCCCTGCCGCCCAGCACGGCGTCGGCGCGCACCGGGGCGCTGGCGGGCGGCGTGTCGGTGAGCAGCTGGTAGAGCGTGGCGGCGAGGGCGTAGAGGTCGGAGCGCTGCTCGGTGCCGCTGCCCTCGATCTGCTCTAGCGGCGCGTACTGCAGCGTGTAGCCAAAGAAGCTCTGGGCCTGGCCCACGCCCTTGGCGAGGCCGAAGTCCAGCAGCACCACATGGCCCTCGGCTGTAAGCTTCAGGTTTTGGGGCTTGATGTCACGGTGCAGCACGGGGGGCTGGCGGGTGTGGATGTAGTCTAGCGCGGCGAGCAGCTGGTCGGCCCAGGCGAGCACCTCGTGGAGCGCGAAGGGCGTGGCACGGCGCGCCTGGAGCGCCGAGAGATCCGCGCCGCTAAAGAACTCCATCACGATGAAGCGGCCCGCGCCGTCGCGGAAGTAGTCGATCACCTTGGGGAGCGCGGGGTGGCGCAGGCTCGCCAGCAGCTGGGCCTCGCGCTCGAAGGCTTCGGCGTTCTCCTCGGCGTTGCCGAGCATCTGCTTCAGGGCCACCGTGTTGCGCAGGCGCTTATCCACGGCCTCATAGACCGCGCCCATCCCGCCGCGCCCGATCAAGCGGACGATCTGGTAGCGCTGAAGCAGCAGCGCGCCGGGCTCGAGCATAGGGGAAAGCAGGAGGCAGGGCCTCGCGCGCCATGGACAACAGACGACGCCACGAGCCATTGTAGCACGGGGGCAGGCAGCAGGCAGCAGGCAGCAGGCAGCAGGCGGCAGGGGCAGGCGGCAGGCGGCAGGGGCAGGATCCAGTAGCCAGTTCCAGTCGTCAGTCATCAGTTTGCTCCTGGTGACGAGCGAACTGCAAACCGCCCCTGCATACCAGAAATACGTTCGTATGCCGAAGAAGCACGCAACCCATAACCTCTCCCAGCTTGCTGGGAGGGGCAAAGGCATCGCGGGCTAATGCGCTCCCAGGAAGGTTCCTCCCTCCTGGGAGCGCACCACAAAGCCCCTAGTCGGCCGCCGCCGAGCTGCCCGCGGGCACCCCGCGCGCCGTGCCAAGCTCGGGCAGCGCCACGCCGTCGCCGTGGTAGCCCGGCAGCCCCATCTCGGGCATATCGAGACCGGCCAGCTCGTGCTCTGGCGCCACGCGCAGCAGGTTCGCGCCGTTGAGCACCCGGAAGAAGACATACGAGAGCCCGAAGACCACCATCGAGATCGTAACGGCCTCCAGCGCCTGGGCCGCCAGCTGACCGGCGTTGCCAAAGAACAGCCCCGTCACCGCGCTGTCCATACCGTTCCAGGCGGCGCTGTCGGGGTTGCCGTTGGCAAACAGGCCCACCGCCAGCACGCCCCACATACCGTTCACAAAGTGTACGGGCACCGTGCCCACCGGGTCGTCGATCTTGGCCCGCTCCATCCAGGCGGTGGCAAGGCAGACCAGCACGCCCGCCACGATGCCGATGATCACGGCGGCCAGCGGGTCCACAAAAGCGCAGGGCGCGGTGATCGCCACCAGGCCCGCCAGCACGCCGTTCACACTCATCGCCGGGTCGGGCTTCTTGGTAGGGCCAGCCAGCCACATGTAGCTCATCGCGGTCACGCCGCCCGCCGCGCCCGCCAGCAGCGTGTTGATCGCCGCCAGGGCCACCAGGTTTACGAACGCGCCCTGGATACCGAGGGCCGAGCCAGGGTTGAAGCCGAACCAGCCGAAGAACAGGATGATCGTACCCAGCACGCCCATCGGGATATTATGCCCCATGATCGTGTTGGCGCTGCCATCCTTGTTGAACTTGCCGATCCGCGGCCCGATCGCCATCGCGCCCGCCAGCGCGAGCGCCCCGCCTGTCATGTGGACCACGCCGGAGCCGGCGAAGTCTACCGCGCCGTTGCCGAGCCCCGCAGTGCGCCCCAGGTTGGCGAGCCAGCCGCCGCCCCAGACCCAGTTGCCGATCAGCGGGTAGATGAACATGCTCACCCAGAGGCTCATCAGCACAAAGCCGATGAACTTGATCCGCTCGGCCATGGAGCCGGTGGGGATCGTGGCAGCCGTGTCCATAAAGACCATCTGGAAGAGGAAAAAGGTGAGGATACCCGCCGCGCTCTGCCCAACGCCCTGGAGGAAGAAGCCGCTCAGGCCGAGCACGCCGCTGCCGCCAATGATCAGCGGGCTGGTGAGCGAGTCGCCCCAGGCGCCAAGCGTGATCGGCGAGAAGGCCCACTCCGGGCTGGCCTGCGTGGCGCTGAGCGCGGTGGCCGGGTAGGTGAAGTTCACGCCGCCGAACTGGAAGGCGAAGCCGCACACAAAGTAGCCAAGCGCACCGATGCAGAACACCATCATGTTCATCATCATGGTGTGGGCCACATTCTTGGCCCGTGTGAAACCTGTCTCTACCAGGGCGAAGCCGGCCTGCATTAAAGAAGACAAAGAAGCCAGCGAACAGGACGAACAGGATGTTGGTGTTTACCGTTAGGACATTGACGTTCGCGGTCAGCTCTTCCATTGGTGGTTTCTCCTCCTACTGCGTCGGTGCGTCGCACATGGCGACGCCCTGCCTGGCATCATCGCCGGGAGTTGCCAACATTGGCTGCGGAGCCTGGTCAGAGCCTGTGGGACGAGCATGGTCCCAGGTAAACAACGAGGCGATCCACTCTGAACGGGGAAAGTTCTTGTTCAGCATAAGGCAATTCTTCACGATCTACGTGGGATAAAGCGCCTGAAATCGCTTGGAAGCTACTTGGTTCTTTTGTACAAGCGGCATGGCGCAGCACAAAGCGCCACCGGGTGAACCCATATGGTCCACTCGGCGGCGCCGATCTTCACATTGAGGCGAGCGTGGCCCCAAGGATCGCTTACCGCAAGCGCTAGGCGCGAACGCTGCTAGGCACGCTCACCGTCTCCACGCTGGCCGCAGGCTTGCCGCTTGGCAGCACCAGCCACGACACCACAATCCCGATAAATAGCACCATCGCGATGACGATCTCCATGGGGTTACTCCTTAATTATCCAGGAAACACACTGCCACCTGCAAACTGTTACAGCTGGTACGCCGCCTCGCCGTGCTGGCTGGTATCGAGCCCGCTGGCCTCCTCTGCGGGCGACACGCGGATGCCGACCACCAGGTTGATCAGCTTGAGCAGCACGAACGTAACTCCAGCGGCGTAGACGCCCACCACCACCACCGCGATCAGCTGGGTGAGCAGCAGGCCAGGGTTGCCGTAGAGCAGGCCGTCGTTGCCTGCGGCGTTCACTGTTTTGGTGGCGAAGATGCCGGTGGCCAGGGCGCCAATAATGCCGCCCACGCCATGCACGCCGAACACGTCCAGCGAATCGTCCACCCGGCCGCGCACCAGCAGTTCCACCGCGAGGAAGCAGCCCACGCCCGCCATAAACCCGATGATAATCGCCGCCATCGGCGTCACAAAGCCAGCGGCGGGCGTGATACCCACCAGGCCTGCCACTGCACCCGCGGCCGCGCCAAGCACACTTGGCCGCTTATGGCGGATCCAGCTCGCCGTCATCCAGGCCAGGGCCGCCATCGAGGCCGCCAGGTGCGTGTTCACAAAGGCCGAGACCGCCAGGGTGCCCGCCCCAAGGGCGCTGCCCGCGTTGAAGCCGAACCAGCCGAACCAGAGCATGGCCGTGCCCAGGATGGTGTAGGTGGCGTTGTGTGGCTCCATCGCCTCGCTGCCGTAGCCTACGCGCTTGCCCAGCACCATGGCGCACACCAGGGCCGAGACGCCCGAGGTGATATGCACCACCGTGCCGCCCGCAAAGTCCAGCGCGCCCATGTTGCGGATCCAGCCGCCCACGGCCCAGACCCAATGCGCCACCGGGGCGTACACGAGCAGCAGCCAGAGCAGCGAGAAGATGATGAAGGCCTTGAAGCGTTTGCGCTCGGCGAAGGCGCCCGAGATCAGGGCCGGTGTGATCACCGCGAACATCATCTGGTAGATCATAAAGCCCTGGTGCGGGATGGTGGGCGCGTAGGCGGCGTTCGGCTCAAGGCC
>JAYUYB010000668.1:0-3068 GCA_043752655.1 Chloroflexota bacterium | reverse complement strand
CATTGTGGGCGCGGTTGCCAGAACAGAACCCGGCGGTTGAAACCGCTGCGGCCGGGCCTGCGGCCGCGCGTCGGCCTGCGCCGACGCGTCCGGACCCGCCCGCGCAGGCGGGCGCTTGGCGCACTGCGCCACCACGGCGCGCGTTCACGCGCCCGCCTGCCCACAATGACGTAGCCCTGTAGAAATGGGACTCGGAAGCTGTTGCGGGCTGTGCCATGTTACAATGCCCCGGAAAGGCTGCTCAGATATGTGACAGGCTTGCAGGAAGCACAAATCAACTGCTGGCACTTCGCTGAACCGTCAGGTGTCACCTGGTCACCCGGTCACCCGGTCACCCCTATGACTCAACACACGCCCACAATAGAAGCCCTCGGCCTCCAGAAGCGCTACGGCGAGACGCTTGCCGTGAAGGGGGTCGATCTCGCCGTCTACCCCGGCGAGATCGTCGGCTTCCTTGGCCCCAACGGCGCCGGGAAGACCACCACGATCAAGATGCTGATCGGCCTGCTCAAGCCCTCGGCGGGCACGGCGCGCATCGGCGGCCACGACCTGCAGCGCGAGCCGCTGGCCGCCAAGGCGCTGCTCGGCTACGTCCCCGACCAGCCGTACCTCCCCGAGAAGCTCACCGCGCGCGAGTATATCCAGCTGATCGCCGGGCTCTACCAGCTCGACCCGAGCGCGGCCCGCCAGCGCGGCGAAGAGCTGCTGCGCCTGTTTGGCCTGGAGGATCGCGGCGACGAGCTGCTTGGCGGCTACTCCCACGGCATGCGCCAGAAGGCGGCGCTCACGGGCGCGCTGCTCCATCACCCCAAGGCCTTTTTTCTGGATGAGCCCACCGTGGGCCTCGACCCGCGCAGCGCCCGGCTGATCAAGGATATTCTGCGCGAGGTGGCGGGGCGCGGCACCTCGGTGTTTATGTCAACGCATATCCTAGAGATCGCCGAGCGCATGTGCGACCGGGTTTTCATTATCAACCGGGGCGCCATTGTGGCCTCGGGCACGCTCGACGAGCTGCGCGCCGGCGGCGACGCCTCGCTCGAAGATATTTTCCTCAGCCTTACAGGCGGCGCCGAGGAGGCCGAGGTGGCGGAGGCGCTGGCGTGATGCTCAACGCTATCTGGGTGCTCGTGCGCGCGCGGCTCCAGATTTATCGCAACAGCTTCTGGCGCGGGCGTCTGATCGGTAAGCTCGGCCTGATGGCGCTGGGCGGGCTGCTGGTGGGTGGCTCGTTTGCGCTCTACAGGGTCACGCGCTTCGTCGTGGAGCTGATGCGCTCGCCCGAGCTGCTGAAGCTGCTGCGTGAGGCGGCGGCTCGCAACCCCACGCTCCCCACCGACCCGGCGCCACTGCTTGCCGCGCTGCCCAGCGCCGTGCTGCTCGCCGCCCTGGCGCTGCTCGTCTTCTCCAGCTTCTCCAGCCTGCTCAGCTCGCTCTTTCTCTCCGGCGACATGGATCTGCTGCTAGTGGCCCCGGTGCCCATGCGGGCCGTCTTCGTGGTGAAGTTCTTCGGCGGGCTGCTCCCCCAGTACGTCATCCTGCTGGCGCTGCTCGGCCCGGTGCTGATCGGCTACGGCCAGGGCATGGGCTATGGGCTGCTCTACCAGCTCTGCGCCGTGCTCACGCTGCTGCTCATCCCGCTGCTCCCCGCTGGCATCGGGGCGCTGCTGGTGATGGCCGTGGTGCGCGTGCTGCCACCCCGCCGGGCCCGCGAGATCCTGAGCGTGCTTGGCGGCCTGCTCGGCGTGAGCTTCTACCTGCTTACCCAGCTCAGCCCGCAGATCGCCCCGCGCGTCGATGGCGCCGACAGCCTTGGCGCGCTGCTCGCCGCCGACCTGCCGCTGCTGCCGTCGGCCTGGGCGGGCCGCGCGCTTGTGGCCGCTGGCGACGGCGACACGCTGAGCCTGCTAAGCTTCGGCGGGCTCTTCCTGGTGAGCTCGGTCGGCATGTTCGTCGTCTGCCTCCTGCTCTCCGAGCGGCTCTACTACGCGGGCTGGAGCAACCTGGCCGCCGAGGGCAGCAGCGTGCGGAAGCGGACGACGGACGACGGACAACGGACGACCGACCAGCATCGAGCGCCCAGGTTTGGTGGCCTGGCGGCGCTTCTGCCGCAGCAGTCGCGCGCGATTCTGGTGAAGGATCTGCGGCTGTTTCGGCGCGATCTGCGCAATCTCCAGGCCCTGATCTTCCCGCTGGCCCTGACTGGCATCTGGACCTACCAGATCTTCAGCGGCACGAGTGGGGCGCCAGAAAGCCCTGATCTGCCGATCTGGGCCACACAGTTTCAGGAGCTGGCGGGCGTCGGCATCGCCTTCTTTATCTGCCTGAGCCTCTCCAGCGTACTAGCAGGCACGGGCGTGAGCCGCGAGGGCAAGGCGTTCTGGCTGCTAAAGCTGGCGCCGATTGCGCCGTGGCGCCTGCTGCTCGGCAAGCTCACCCTGGCTTTTCTGCCCTTCCCCCTGGTAGGAACGCTCTTCCTTGTGCTGCTGGGGCTGGTGCGCGGTCTCGGGCCGCTGGTGCTGCTCCAGCAGTGGCTGATGCTGCTGCTGGCCGGGCTTGGCTGCGCGGCCTTCGGCATGGGCCTGGGCGCAGCCTTCCCGAAGCTTAACTGGGAGAACCCCGCGCAGCAGACCAGCTGGCAGAGCGGCTGCCTCGGCACGCTCTTCTACCCGCTCTTCCTAGCGCTGCTGCTGGCCCTGGTGGCGGGCGGCGCCATTGCGGGCGAGCTGCTGGGCGGCGCTGCGGGCGTTGGGGTGCGCCTGCTGGGCTGGACGCTGGCAACGGGCCTCACCGCCGCCGTGGTCTGGCTCGGCATCGTGATCGGCACGCGCGGCCTGGAGCGGATCGAGCTGTAGCATTATCCGCAGATGACGCAGATGACGCAGATAGCACGGACGCACCCCGATCCGGCCCATAATCTGCGCAATCTGCGTCATCTGCGGATTCGGCACGCGCGGCCTGGAGCGGATCGAGCTGTAGCGTTATCCGCAGATGACGCAGATGACGCAGATAGCACAAGTCCGGCCCATAATCTGCGCAATCTGCGTCATCTGCGGATACTGATGCGCTAG
>JAYUYB010000667.1:0-3073 GCA_043752655.1 Chloroflexota bacterium | reverse complement strand
AGGGAGCGGGCCACAGAGGCACGAGGGATGGACTCGTGCCTCTGGTGTGGGGCGGGGACTACTTCTCGGCGGCGACGTCGTCGCTCTCGACCTCGAGCTCATCCTCATGGGTGTGGAGCTCGGCGAGCTGGCGTAGGGCGGTAAAAAGCTCTACATCGAGGATAACACCCGTGGGGTAGCCCTTCTGGGTCACGATAATTGGCTGGTGGTTTGCGCGTGAGCGCTTGATCAGCGCTGCGAGGGACGAAGCCGCCTTGGAGATCGGCACGACACCCTGCTGCAGATCCACATCCAGCGTATACTTCCTCAGATCGACCATACAAGCCTCCATGTTTCAGTTCAGCGCTTCCGGCTCGGTGAACAGGATCTATGTCGGAGCAGGCGCGCCCGCTGCGCACCGTTCCGCCCGTGAGCGACCGGGTATGTAAGAACGCAGGCGGATGAGCATTTTATCATACCTGCTCGCACAAGCGTTGCGTCCTTTTCATGCCCGTGGATGTAAAAAGCGGGGAAGCTTATTTTACGTAAAAAATCCACAATCGCCACAGCGATTTTTACAGGACTTCTACCAAACGGATCTGGCTTTTGCGCAACCTCAACTTTCTCGATTAAACCAATAATAAACCAATTTCGCTATGAGCGCAACCCTGAGTTTGAACCACGGCCCACTCGCTGTTCCGGCCTTTCTCCCTGACGGTACGCTCGGCGCAGTGCGCGCTGTGGATGGCCGCGATCTGCGTGAGGCAGCGGTGGAGGCGGTGGTTATGAATGTGTTCCACCTGATGCAGCGCCCCGGCTCGACGACGATCGAGGCTCTGGGCGGGCTCCACCGTATGGCTGATTGGGATCGCCCGATTGTGACAGACTCGGGCGGATTTCAGGCCTACTCGCTGATCCGGCAAAACCCCAAGGCTGGGCGCATCGCCGATGCCGGGATCACGTTTCAGCCAGAGGGGGCAGAGCGGAAATTTCAATTGACCCCCGAAAAAAGTGTGCAGCTTCAGATGAGCTACGGGGCGGATGTGGTGATCTGTCTGGACGACTGCACGCATGTGGATGACAGCCCCGTCGAGCAGCGGCTCTCGGTGCAGCGCACAATCCGCTGGGCGCGGCGCTGCCGTGCGCAGTTCGACCTTCAGGTGCGACAGCAGCGCCTGGGTGCGGGGCGCCCGTTGCTCTTTGGGGTGGTGCAGGGCGGTGGCGATCTGGCGCTGCGCCGTGAGTGCGCCGAGGCGCTGCTGGAGATCGGCTTCGACGGCTTTGGCTTCGGTGGCTGGCCACTGGATGCGAAGGGCCGCCTGCTAGGCGAGATTCTGGCCTACACGCGGGCGCTCATCCCGGCGGAGCTGCCGATGCACGCGCTGGGCGTGGGCCACCCGGAGAGCGTGGCCGCGTGCGCCCGCATGGGCTACCAGATCTTCGACAGCGCCCTGCCCACGCGGGACGCGCGCTCAGGCCGGCTCTACAGCTTCCGCGCCGACCCAGCCACGCCCGGCTTTCGGCTCGCGGGCGACTGGTTCGATACGACCTACGTCGTAGACAAGAAGCATATCAAGGCCACCGGCCCGATCTCGCCCGGATGCGACTGCCGGACCTGCCAGCACTACGCCCTGGGCTACCTGCACCACTTGCACAAGGTTGGCGAGACGCTGTTTCTGCGCCTCGCGACGATCCACAACCTGCGCTTTATGACACGGCTGATGGAGCTGCTGCGCGCGGAGGATGTTATCCACAATTGAGGGCGCCCACAAGGGGCACCCGATGGTGTTGAGGATGGAGAGCTCGCGATTGCGGCGCGCGAGGGCGAGGGTGTCATCCATATTGTCAGGAGTCAATACCCGAGCCATTTGGACCGCGAATAAGCCGTTTGGACCGCGAATGACGCGAACGGAAGCGAATGACGCGAATATGAACCGGCCGAACTCCGGATTCGCGGCGGTTCGCAGCCTTTCGTGCGGTTCGTGGTCCAAACCGTGCGGTTCGTGGTCCAAACGGTGCCATACTTTTCCAATGTATCATGGCGCCAGCCGCCCACACCAGGAGGAGCCCCCATCATGGAGATCGATGAGTTTCGCCGCATCGGCCACGAGCTGATCGACTGGATCGCCGCCTACCGCGAGGGCGTCGCCGAGCTGCCCGTCTGGTCGCAGGTTGCCCCCGGCGCCGTCTCCGGCCGCCTGCCCGCCGAGGCCCCTGAGCAGCCTGAGTCCTTCGACGCCCTGCGCGCCGACCTGGAGCAGATCATCGCCCCCGGCCTCTCGCACTGGCAGCACCCGCGCTTCTTTGGCTACTTCCCCGCCAACGCCGCCCTTGCCTCCGTGCTGGGCGACCTCGTGAGCTCCGGCCTGGGCCAACTCGGCCTCAACTGGCAGTCCAGCCCCGCCCTCACCGAGCTAGAGGAGCGCATGACGGACTGGATGCGCCGCCTGCTCGGCCTCTCCGACGCCTGGCGCGGCGTGATCCAGGACACCGCCAGCACCACCACGCTTGTGGCCCTGCTCTGCGCCCGCGAGCGCAGCACTAGCCACGGCCAGACGCGCGGCGGCCTCCAGGCCGAGGAGCTACCCCTCACCGTCTACGTCTCCGCCCACAGCCACAGCTCAGTCGAGAAGGCCGCCCTGCTCGCCGGCTTCGGCCGCTCCAACCTGCGCCTCATCCCCACCGACGCCGACCACGCCATGCGCGTCGATCTGCTCGCCGACGAGATCAGCGCCGACCTGGCCGCCGGCCGCCGCCCCTGCGCCGTCGTCGCCACCACCGGCACCACCAGCACCACCGCCATCGACCCGCTAGAGCCCATCGTCGCCATCTGCCAGGCCCACGGCCTCTGGCTCCACGTAGACGGGGCGATGGCCGGCTCGGCCATGATCCTGCCTGAGTGCCGCTGGATGTGGCAGGGCATCGAGGGCGCCGACAGCATCGTGCTGAACCCCCACAAGTGGCTCGGCGCCGTGTTCGACTGCACGCTCTTCTATGTGCGCGACCCGCAGCACCTCATCCGTGTAATGTCCACCAACCCCAGCTACCTCCAGACTGCCGCCGACGGCGCGGCCACGAACTACCGCGACTGGGG
>JAYUYB010000666.1:0-7642 GCA_043752655.1 Chloroflexota bacterium | reverse complement strand
CGCTTCAGGTCTGCTTCTTTGTAAACTCGGCGAGCGAGGCCAACGAGCTGGCGCTGCGCCTGGCGCGCGCCCACACCGGGCAGCGCGGCATGATCGTGCTCGACGCCGCCTATCACGGCCACACCACAGGCCTGATCGACATCAGCCCCTACAAGTTTGCCGGGCCAGGCGGGGCGGGCGCGCCCGACTGGGTCGCCATCGCGCCCATCCCCGACGACTATCGGGGGCCGTTCAAGCGCGCCGACCCACAGGCCGGGGCCAAGTACGCGGCCCAGGTTGCGCCCCTGATCGAGCGCCTGCGCCGCCGCAGCTGCGGCCTCGCGGGCTACATCGCCGAGTCGCTCCCCAGCGTCGGCGGCCAGATCGTGCTGCCGCCCGGCTACCTGGCCGATGTTTATGCCCAGGTGCGTGCGGCAGGAGGCGTCTGCATCGCCGACGAAGTGCAGGTGGGCTTTGGGCGGCTCGGCACGCACTTCTGGGGCTTCGAGCTGCAGAGCGTCACCCCAGACATTGTGGTGCTCGGCAAGCCGATCGGCAACGGCTTCCCGCTTGGCGCCGTGATCACCACGCCCGAGATCGCCGCCTCGTTCGACAACGGCATGGAGTTTTTTAGCACCTTTGGCGGCAACCCGGTGGCCTGCGCGGCAGGCCTCGCGGTGCTCGACGTAGTGCGCGACGAGGGCCTCCAGGCCCATGCGGGGCGCGTGGGCGGCCAGTTGCTCGCTGGGCTGCGCGGCCTGGTGCAGCGCCACCCGCTGGTCGGCGACGCGCGAGGCGCCGGCCTGTTCCTTGGCCTTGAGCTCGTGCGCGACCGCGCCACCCTGGAGCCGGCCGCCAGCGAGGCCGCCTACCTGGTGAACCGGCTGCGCGAGCGCTGTGTGCTTGCCGGCACCGACGGCCCCCACCACAATGTGATCAAGATCCGCCCGCCGCTGCCCTTTAGCGCGGCCGACGGCGACTTCCTGATAGCCACCCTCGACGAGTTGCTGCTGGAGGACGCGCTGCGGCGGTGAGGAGCGCCTGTGCTACTATGCGCAGCGCCTATGAAAAAGCTCGCACTCACAACCGATCTCGCCGCGGCCCAGCCCTACGCGCGCCCCGCCGCCGCGTCGCGCCCCTGGCTGCTCTGGCTGACGCTGGGTGGCCTGGCGCTCGGCGCCTTCCTGCTGCGCGCCTGGACGATCCGCCAGAGCCTGCCGTTCGTCGATCACCCCGACGAGCCCAACCCGATCGAGTATGTCCTCACCATGCTGCGCACGGGCGACCCGAACCAGCAGTTTTTCCAGAAGCCCTCGCTCTATATCTACATGCTGCTCGCCGCGCTCCAGGCTCACTACCGCTGGGGCCAGGCCACCGGCCTCTACGGCGACATCGCCCAGATGCTCGTCACCACCCACACGGTCACGACCATCCCTGGCTTCTTCCTCACCGCCCGCCTGGTGACGGCCCTCTTCGGCGCGCTCACGGTGCTCAGTGCCTACGCCCTCGGGCTGCGCGGCTGGGGCCGCCAGGCCGGGCTCGCCGGCGCGCTCTTCGTGGCCGTGCTCCCCTTCCACCTGCGCTTCTCGCAGTGGGCCACCACCGACGTGCTCGCCAGTTTCCTCGCCTCGCTCAGCCTCGGGGCATCCCTGCTCATCCTGCGCACCGGTCGCTGGAGCGCCTACCTCGTCGCCGGGGCCTTCGCCGGGCTCGCCGCCTCGGCCAAGTACAACGCCGGCGCCGTGGCCGGGGCAATCGTCGTCGCCGCGCTGCTGCGCGCAGCGGACGGTGGACGGTGGACGGTGGACGGTGAGCCGCAGCCAGCGGACGGTGGACGGTGGACGGTGAGCCGCAGCCAGCGGACGGTGGACGGTGGACGGTGGACGGTGGACGGTGAGCAGCAGGCGCCACCAGCAAGCTTCGGTCGTCGGTCGTCGGTCGTCGGTCGTCTCTGGGCTGAGGGGCTAAAGCTGGCGCTTGCCGGCCTCGCCGCCGTGGCCTGCTTTGTGGCGGGCACGCCCTACGCGCTGCTGCGCTGGGGCCAGGTGGGCGGCGGTATCGCCCGCCAGTGGGGCAACTACGACGGCGGGAACGGCCACTATCGCGGCGCCTGGAACGTCGCTGGCTACAGCGATTTTTTCCTCTTCGACGGCCTCGGCGTCGCCGGCTGCCTGCTCACCCTGGCGGGCCTCGCCATCCTCGCCCGGCGCCGCCCGCGCACGCTCGCCGTCTGGCTCGGCTTCGCCCTGCCCTCGCTGCTCATCCACCTCTCGCGCGCCACCCACTTTATGCAGAATATGCTGCCGCTGATCGTGGCCTGCGCCCTGCCCGTGGGCGTGGCGGCCACCGAGCTGCCTGCTCTGCTCGCCCGCCGCGCCCCCCGCCTCCAGCCCATCCTCCTCGCCGCGCTGCTGGCCTTGCTCGCGCTCCCGCCCCTCGCCCGCTCCCTCGCCTACGTCGGCCGCCAGAACGCCGGCGACAGCCGCGTCCAGCTCCTGGCCTGGATCGACGCCCAGGTGCCGCCCGGCGCCCGCATCGCCGCCGAGCTCAAGCCCGTGCCCGACCCCGGCGAGGCCCGCTGGACCGATGTGCCCAGCCTTCCCGCCCACGACCTCCAGTGGTACCGCGAGCAGGGCTATGCCTACCTCGTGGCGTCGTCCAAGCGCTGGGGTCAGCTCGCCCCACCCGCCGCCTACGACCTATTTCTCGCCAGCCAGGTCGCCGCGTTTGGCCCGCTAGAGCGCGACGAGCAGCTCGGCCCGCGCCTGCTCGTGTTCGCCACCGGCCTTGCCGCCACCGACGCCACTACGCCCCTGCCTGGCGACGTGCGCATCGGTGGGGCGCGCCTGGCCGGCGTGAGCATCGGCGACCCCTCGGCCGACGGATCGCCGCCCATGCTTGTTCCCACACGCTCGTTCAAGCCGGGTGGCGTGCTCGGCCTCCGCACCTTCTGGCAGGTCGAACAGCCCTTCGACCAGAACTACTCCATCTTCGTCCATCTGCTCGACGCAGACGGCCAGCGCCCGACTCAGCGCGACGCGCCCCCCTGGCAGGGTCGCTTCCCGACAAGCGCCTGGCGCCCCGGCAGCCTCGTGGTCGACGCCAACGATGTTTACCTGCCGCCCGGTCTCCCGCCCGGCGAGTATCGCGTGGTGGTCGGCATGTACGAGCCTGTCAGCGGCGCGCGCCCTCCCGTGACGCTAGACGGCGTGCCGCTGCCCGCTGGCGCCATCGAGGTGGCGACGATCAGCGTGGCGCCGTAGCCGCCGCCGCCCGCTCCCGCCCGTAGGCGAGGATCTCCTCAAGGAAGCGCGAGGGCTTGAGGATGTGGCCACGGCTGCGCCCCGGCGCCCACGAGAGGTAGAGCCGCTCGGCGGCGCGCGTTAGGGCCACGTAGCAAAGCCGCCGCTCCTCCTCCACGCCCTCCGGCGTGCCCACGCTGCGCTCGTGCGGCAGCGTGCCCTCCTCCAGCCCCACCACAAACACGGCGGGCCACTCCAGCCCCTTCGAGGCGTGGATCGTCAGCAGCTGCACCTGGTCGCGCTCGTCTTCCTTCGCGTCGAAGGCGGTGAGCAGCGCGATCTCCTGGAGCAGGTCGCGCAGGCTGGTGTGCTCCTCGGCGGCCAGCATCAGCTCCTGGAGATGGGCGCGCGCGTCCGGCAGATCCTCGGCGCTAAAGCGCTGCTCCAGCGCGGCCATGTAGCCGCTCTGCTCCAGCACATCGGCCAGCAGATGGTCGGGCGGGGTGGTGCCCTGGGCCATGCGTCGCCAGCGCGCGAGCAGGTTAGCCAGGCGGCGGGCGCCCTCGGCGGCCTTGGGTGGCAGGAACTTCACGGCCTCGGGGTGGGCGATGGCCGCAGAGAGCGGCAGCTCGGCCTGGGCGGCGAACGACGAGAGCGTTGCCAGGGCCTGGGCGCCAAGGCCGCGCGCCGGCACATTCGCGATCCGCGTCAGGCTCAGGTTGTCGGCGGAGTTGTTGATGGCGCGCAGAAAGGCCAGCGCGTCGCGCACCACGGCTCGGTCGTAGAAGCCAACGCCGCCCTTGATGTTGTACGGCAGCTTGGCGTTGCGCAGCGCCGCCTCGATCGGGCGGCTCAGTTGCTTGCTGCGGTAGAGCACGGCCACGTCGCTCAGCTTGCGGCCCTGGCGCTGCAGCTCCGCAATGCTCTTGACGATCTGCTCCGCCTCCTCGCGTCCATCCTTCGACTCGTGGATCAGCACGCAGCGCTCGCCTGGCACAGCGGCCCTGGCCGCCTTCAGCGCCATCGGCGGCACCGCCTTGCTGTGGCGGATCACGGCGTAGGCAGCGTCCAGGATGGGCTGGCGCGAGCGGTAGTTGGTGGCCAGCTCGATCAGCTGCGCGTCGGGGAAGTCGTGGTCGAAGCGCGTGATGATGCTGTGGTCGGCGTTGCGAAAGCCGTAGATGCTCTGCATACCGTCGCCCACGGCAAAGAGCGAGCGCGTCTGCTGGTTCGGCCTGCCCGGCCGCGTCAGCAGCTCCACCAGCGCGTGCTGGCTAGGGTCGGTGTCCTGATACTCGTCCACCAGCAGGTGGCGCCAGCGCTCCTGGCAGGCGTCGAGCAGGTCGGGGTGCTCGTTCAGCAGGCGGTGCGTGAGCAGGATCATATCGTCGAAGTCCACCGCGTTGGCCCGCTCTAGGGCGCGCTGGTAGCGCCCGTAGCAGCCAGCTACAAAGCGTTCGATCGGGTCGGGCGAGAGGCGGCCCATCAGGCGCGGGGTGAGCATGCGGCTCTTGGCGCGTGAGATCCGGCGCAGCAGCTCCTCGGGCTCCAGCAAGATCGGCGCGCGCTCGGTGGCCGCGTCTAGGGCGGCGGCGGCGAGCTGCAGCTGCTCGTCGGCGGCGTAGATCGAGAAGTCGCCGGTGTAGTGGCCAAGGCGGCCTGCGATCTGCTCGCGCAGCAGGCTGGCGCAGACGCTGTGAAACGTGCCAGCCACCAGCCCGCGCGCGCGGCGGCCGAGCAGCGCCCGCAGCCGTGCGCGCATCTCCTTCGCCGCCTTGTTGGTGAAGGTGAGGGCGAGGATCTGCCCTGGCTCGGCCCCGTGGCGCTCGATCAGGTGGGCGATGCGCAGCGTGAGCACGCGCGTCTTGCCGCTGCCCGCGCCGGCGCGAACCAGCACGGGGCCAACCGGCGCGAGCACTGCGGCGCGCTGCGCCGGGTTAAGCGATACGAGGGGGTCCATAGCGCGGCATCATACCATAGGGAGACAAGGAGACAAGGAGACAACTCTTGTGCTCCGCGAGGCGCTCCCGGTCTCCTTGTCTCCCGGTCTCCCGGTCACTCTAGAACGGCACCTCCTCGCCCACGTGCGCGTCTTCGGCGCTGGCGCCCGCCTCGCTCGGCACGCCGGGGCGCGCATCCAGGAAGAGCGCCTGGTCGAGGCGGATGTAGGTGCGCGAGCGGGGCTGGTTCGTGGCCTTGTCGCTCCAGCTATCGGTGCGCAGCGCGCCCATCACCATCACGCGGCTGCCCTTATGCAGCGCGCGGTTGCAGAGCTCGCCCAGTTTCTCCCAGGCCTCCACGTTGGTCCAGTCGGTGTCGTAGGTGGCCTGGCCCGCCGCGTCTGGGGGGCCGAAGCGCTTGGTGGCGATGCTGAAGCGGCAGACGGCGGCGCCGTTGGCGAGCGTGCGCAGCTCCGGGTCGCTGCCAAGCCAGCCCAGCAGTTCCACCTGATTGATTGTTCCCTTGATCTGAGCCATTGCGATCCTCTTTCTGCTTGTCTACTCGCTGGGCGCTGCGCGACGCCTGGCGTTCTGGGTGCTGATCAGCTCGCCATATGTACCGCACAATCGCCCCCGAGGTTACGGATCACGGGGTGGCTGCGCTATAATACCTGTCCGACCAGCTGTGGCGCACTCGTTCAGCACACCACATAAGGCCACAACATAGGCCGGAGATCTGCGAAATCTGTGGACAACATGCCCCACACACAGCCCCATACGCTCGCAGCCATCCTTGATCTGAGCCGCCTGGTCAGCTCGTCGCTTGATCTGAGCGTGGTGCTCGACCGCATCCTCACCGTGGCCCGCGAGCTGAGCGCGGCCGATATGGTCTCCGTGATGCTGCTGGACGACAGTGGCGAGCGGCTGCGGGTTGTCGCCGCCCACGGCCTCTCTGCTGCCCTGATCGCCGACGCCAGCTTCCGCCTCGGCGAGGGCATCGCCGGCTGGGTGGCTCTCCACGGCACAGCTGTACACACCGTAAACCTCAGCGCAGACCCGCGCTATCTCCCTGCGTTCACCCCCGCCGACTCGTGCATCTTCGTGCTACCCCTGCGCGTGCGTGAGCGCACTCTGGGCGTGCTAAACCTGAATGGCCTTGGGCGCACCACCCTATTTAGCCCCGAGACCGTGCAGATGGTGGAGATCTTCGCCAGCCACGCCGCGATCGCCATCGAGAATGCCGCCGCCGTCACCAGCCTACGCTTCGCCGCCACCCGCGAGCGGCTCGCGAGCCTGGTGCAGCACGCCACCTACGACTCGGACACGGTGGCGCCTGTGGCCAGGCAGCTCCTCGCCGAGCTTGGCGCCACGTTAGACGACGCCAGCTGCGCGCTTTACCTTCCCGACGACGCGAGCGACTACTACCCTCTGGCCGTAGCCTCCGCCGGGGCAGGCACCGTGCTGGCCTGGCGCCCTGCGGACGGGATCGCCGAAGTGCGCGAGGCGCGCGGCCCCTTAGGCACCGAGCTCCAGGTGCGCGTCAATCTCCCCGACAACCGTAGCGGCTGGCTCATCGTGTGCTCGGCCAGCGGCGACTATCTTTGGCGACGCGCCGAGCGCATCCTTGTGCGCTTTGCCGCCGACCAGACGGCGCTGCTCCTGCGCAACGAGCTGCTGGTGTGCAAGGAGCGCCAGAGCCACGCCCTCAGCCGCACCCTCAGCCGCTTGGCTGCGGCCTCCAACGCGATGGTTGGACAGGCAACGCTGCTCGACTTTATTCTGGAGCAGCTGGCGCGCTTCCTTCCCTACGACTCAGCTGGCGTCTTTCTCTTCCACGATGATCATTATGCGCGCATGGTGGTCGGGCGCGGCTTTCGCTTCTCCGACAAGAACGTTGTGCTCTACATGGGGCCTGGCTCGCTTACCTGGGATGTGCAGCAGCAGCGCCGGGCGATCTATGTGCCCGATGTGCAGCTGGCCCCTGGCTGGCAGCCCGTGCCCGATGCCGATATCATTCGCTCCTGGGTTGGCGCGCCATTGGCAGTCAACGACCATATTATCGGTGTGCTTACCATCGATAAGTGGACGCCAGGGGCGTTCAGCGAGGCGGACGTGCAGGTGGCACAGCTCTTCGCCGAGCATGTGGCGGTGGCGATCAATAACCAGCAGCTGCTGCGCGAGGCCCAGACCAGGGCCGCCCAGCTTCAGGTGCTGCACCGGGCGACGGTGGGCCTCGGCACGCTGCGCACTCCCGCCGCCCTGCTGGATGAGGTCGTCCGGCTGATCCATACGAGCTTTGGCTACTACCAAAGCTATATCTGCCTCGTAGAAGGCGACGAGCTCGTTATCCAGGCGATGTACGGCCTGATGACAGGCATCGAGGCGCTTACAAGTATGCCGCGCTACAGTGTCAGCATCGGGCTTTCCGGCTGGGTTGCGCGCCATAACCAGACCCTGCTGGTAAACAATGTGCAGGCCGAT
>JAYUYB010000665.1:0-7644 GCA_043752655.1 Chloroflexota bacterium | reverse complement strand
GCCGCAAGCGCGAGTGCGAGTTCACCAAGCTCGGCATCATCCCCGACTACAAAGATGTAAAGCGGCTCCAGAAATACATCACGGCCCAGGGCAAGATCCTGCCCCGCCGCCGCACAGGCGTCACCGCCAAGATGCAGCGCCGCCTCTCGATCGCTATCAAGCGCGCCCGGCATTTGGCCCTGCTGCCCTCTGCCCCTAACCATACCCGCGGCTAGTACGGGCGCCCCTCGTGGACGCCCTCCCATCTCTTGAGGGCGCCCTCCCATCTCTTGAGGGCGTCCCTACGCGATGAATCAACAAGGCGCCCACTTGGGGCGCCTTGCCTTATACCTAACGAACGCTGCGCCCCACAGGGGCGTATTTTTTATCCTTCCAGCGCTGCGCTCGCCTCAATCGCCGCCAGCCGCTCCATGATCAGCGTCTCTGCGTCGAGCAACCGCGCCCGCTCCGCAAGATACGTTCGGTCGAGCGGCTGGCGGCGTACCACGGCCTCGGCGTCGGCGAGATCGTGCTTGCCCTCGGCCTGCCCGCGCCCGAGCAACAGCTTGTGGGCGACCACATCCTCTGGGGCGACCACCTGCACCGGTGCGCCGAGCAGCGATAGGCGCCGCAGCCGCGCCCGCATCGGCTGGTCGAGGCTCAGCGTGTGCGTCGTGCCCGCGCGGCGGATCGTCAGGTCGTCGAAGATCTTGATGCCGCGCCAGATGATGCGCTGCCCGTCGAACTGCACCGCCTTGCCGTTGCTCTGGAGCAGCTTCACCACCATGGCGAGCTGCCCGCGCTCCACCAGCAGGTCGATGTCCTGGATGGGGCGACGATTGCCGTAGAGGTGGGCTGCCGCCCCGGCGCAGACGGCCCATGGGCGCTTGTCGGCATCGAGCAGGCGCTGCACAACAGCCAGGTTTCCGGCGATGAGTGACATTGGTGGCTCCACGTTGCGGTCGGCACAGAAAGATTGCAGATTGCAGATTGCAGATTGAGCGCAGCTGGCTGCACCGCCCCTGTACCCTGTACCCTGTACCCTTGTCTTAGCCTAGCACCGGGCCATTACCTGGGGGCCAACCAGTCGGCGCGGGGCAGCACCATCTCGTAGAACTCGACCAGGGTAGTGTGGCGGTCGCGGCGAAAGAACTGGGCCAGGTCGCTGTAGCGCGGGTCGTCGAGCAGGCGCAGCGCGGGGTCGTTGCCGGCGCTGCGCCACTCGCTGGCCTGGTGCATAAAACCAAGCCGCTCGTAGCAGCGCACGGCGCGCAGGTTGAAGGCGGCGACATCGAGGTTCAGCTGGGCGAAGCCGAGCGGGCCGAAGTAGTGATCGAGGAACAGGGCTATGGCCTCGCTGCCAAGCCCCTGGCCCACATGGGGCTGCGCGAGCGAGATGCCGAGGCGGGCGCTGCCCTGCTTCGGGTCGACCTCGCGCAGCGAGATGCGGCCGATCAGGCGGCGGGCGCTGTCGACTACAGCCCAGACATAGCGCTGGCTGCTCCAGCCACGCCCAACCACGTCGTTGTAGCTGATCATACGGGGGATGTTCCAGAGCGAGCTGAAGGGCTCGCTGTAGCGCGGCCACAGCTCGTGGCTCAGGGTGTCGCCCCGCTGCCAGGGGCGCAGGGTAACGCGCTTGCCGTAGATCGGCCGCAGGCCGACTTCCTCGTGCATACCTACTCCTTGGGCCGCAGGTAGTTCATCGACATCCAGCCCTCCACCTGGCGGCCCTCCACCTCGGCGCGCACCCGCAGCCAGGCGATTGTATCCTCCACGCGCGGCCCCTCGAGCTTGAGCACGGGGGTACCGTTGGGCACCACCTCGAGGATCGGCGCCTCGACGGCGGGCTCGCTGCGCAGGTTGAGGCCGTCGGCGATATTGACGATGTAGATCTCGTCGCCGTTAAGCAGGCCATCAAGCCAGCTCATGAGCCCCCCCGCAGGCGGCCCGGGCAGGCTTGGCAGGCCCGGCACGCTCGGCAGTGGGCGGCCCGTGAGCTGATCGGCGAGGGCGTTGACAGCGAGGTAGCTGCCTACCGCCACCAGCGCTACCAGCCCCATCATCACCAGCCAACCCACAATGCCGCGTGAAAGCTGCTGCCGCCGCATCAGGGCGGGGTCCACGGGGAGAGGACGCGCCCAGCGCCCGGTGATGCTCTGTGCCATCTCGTTGAGGCCGGAGCGGCGCGGCGGCGCGGGCATTACTGGGGCCACGCCCGCCGCTCCGGGGGCGGTTGCTGGAAGCAGTGGCTGGACGAGGCTGGCGGGCTGCGCGGCAGGCTGCGGGCGGGCGCGGGCGGGCGCGGGGCCAAGGCGCTGGGTGGGCGCCCCAAGCTCGCGCCAGAGCGTGTCGAGGGCGTCGCCGAGACGCTGGGCGTCGGGGAAGCGCTGCTCGGGCGCGCGGGCGGTGGCCCTGGCGAGCAGCCGCTCGACGGCCGGCAGGTAGAGCGCGGGCCGCACCTTGCTAAGGGGCGGGATCTGAGCGTTCAGGTGGGCCAGGGCGATGGCGCGGGCGTCGCTGCCGCCCACGGGCCGGGTGCCGGTGATCAGCTCGTGCAGCAGTAGGCCCAGGCTGTAGACGGCGCTGGCCGCTGTGGGCGTGCGGCCCTCACTGAGCTCCGGTGGCCTATAGTGGGCGTTGTCGGCCTGCACCTCGCCAAGCGCGATCAGCCAGCTGTCCACCAGCTTTACCCGGCCCTCATCTACTACCAGCACGTTGCTGCTGCTGATCGGCGGGTGGTACAGCCCCAGCGGTAGCTCCGGGCTGCGATGCGCCTGGCAGGCGGCCACGGCGCCCACCACCTGGCGCAGGTAGAGCAGCGCCTGCTCCACCGTGAGCAGGCCGAGGCCACCGAGGGCGCGGCCCGTGCAGTGCTCGGTGACAACAAAGGGCCTACCGTTTGCCTCGCCGCTGTCGAAGACCTCGAGCAGCGCCTGGTGCGAGCGGCGGGCCATCTGGGCGGCCTCGGCCACAAAGCGCGCTCGCGCGCGCTCCTGCGCCACCAACTCTTTGCGCAACAGGTGGACAAGCACCCGGCGCTGGAGCCGCTCGTCGGCGGCGCTGTAGACGGCGGCAAGGCGCGTCTCGCCAAGCTGCTCGCTCACCCGGTAGCGGCCAAAGAGCAGCGGGGCTGATGTGGGGGTTGTGGCGGCGGGATCGGGCATAGCAGTTGTCAGGGGCAGGCGGCAGGGGCAGGCGGCAGGATCAGTTCACAGGATTAGGCGACAGCGGGGCTTTGCGAGCGGCAACAAGATTATAGTTGCCATGTTGCCATGGGTACACGACAAGATCAATGCAGCCGAGGGCAGAAAGTTCGCGCTGGAGGGCTGCTGCGCTGAAGGCGCGGCCTGGCAGGAGCCGCGCCCAGCCGTCGGGCCATGTGCTGATCAGCAGGGCGGCGCCGGGGCGCAGCACGCGGGCCATCTCCGCCAGAGCGCATCCGGGGCGTGGAAAATACTCCAGGGCCTCCAGACAGATCACCATGTCGAAGCACGCGTCGGGCCAGGGCAGCGCGCCCGCCTTGCCCACGAGCCAGCCAATCGGCGGTGAGCTGCCTGTGGCGAGCTGCTTGCGGCGGGCCTGAGCTAGCATATGGGGCGTGAGATCGATGGCGGCCAGGCTGCCAGCAAACTGTGGCTCCGCGCACAATATCAGGGGGACGCGCCCAGTGCCCGTGGCTACATCCAGCACGCTGGGGCGTGCGACCCCGGCCAGGCCAGCGGCGAGCAGCGGAGGCAGGGCGCTATCGGCGGCAAACTGGCCCTCGGCGCGCACGCTGTCGTAGTGGCGGGCGCCAAGGCCGTAGACAATCCGCACCGCCCAGGGGCCAAGGTAGGCGCCCTCCGCGACGATCACCTGCCAGTAGAGCAGCGCCGCTCCCCCGAGCGCGCCCCCAAGCCACCAGAGCGCCCGCTTTCTCATGGCGAGAATTATAGCACGGGGGGGGGGAGACAGGGAGACAGGGAGACACCTATCGGCACCGTCAGATATCTCCTTGTCTCCCTGTCTCCTTGTCTCCGGGGCGAGCGCTAGCGAGCGACACACGGGCAAGCGCTAGCGAGCCACACACGCCTCAATCGCCAGCGCAAAACGCTCGGCGGCCTCGTCGGCCTGCTCAATCGTAAGCGTGAGCGGCGGGCAGAAGCGCACTGTGGAGGGGCCACAGGTGAGCACAAGCAGGCCCTTGCGGAAGGCCTCGACCATCACGGCCTCAGCCAGGTCGTGGTCGGGGTCGCCGCTGGTGGGGTCGATGAACTCGACGCCGATCATCAGGCCGCGGCCGCGCACGCAGCCAAGTTGCGGGAAGCGCAGCTGAAGCTGCTCAAGGCGGCCCAGCAGGTGTAGGCCAACATGGGCGGCGTTGTCGATCAGCTCCTCCTCGACCATGCACAGCAGCTCGTGGGTGACGGCGCAGGTAAGGCCGTTGCCGCCATAAGTGTTGCCGTGGGCGCCGGGCAGCCACTTGCTAGCCAGCTCGGTGCGGGCGATCATCGCGCCGATCGGCAGGCCGCCGCCCAGGCCCTTGGCAGAGGCCACAATATCGGGCACGATGCCCTCGTGCTCGAATCCCCACATCTTGCCAGTGCGGCCAACCCCGCTCTGCACCTCGTCGCAGATCAGCAGAATGCCGTGGCGGTCGCAGAGCTCGCGTAGGCTGCGCATAAAGCCCGGCGCGGGCACGATGTAGCCGCCCTCGCCCTGGATCGACTCGATCACAATCGCGGCCACCTCCTCCGGGGGGCAGGTGGTGGCGAAAAGCGTCTGCTCGATGAAGCTCAGACACGTCTCGGCCACGCGCTCGGGGTCGCTGCCCAGCGGCGGGCGGTAGGGGTTGGGGTAGAAGGCGTGGAAGCTGCCGGGCACGAGCGGAAAGAAGCCCTTGCGCTGGCGCGGCTTCGAGGCCGTGAGCGAGAGGCTGCCGTACGAGCGACCGTGGAAGGCGCCGTAGAAGGCGATAATATTCTGGCGGCCCGTCACGTAGCGGGCTAGCTTGATGCTCGCCTCCACCGCCTCGGTGCCGCTGTTGCTAAAAAAGACCTGCCAGCCCGCGCCGCCGGGCATCAGGCTTACGAGCTTCTCGGCCGCCTTGATCATCGGCTCGTTGTAAAAGTCGGTGCCGGCCATATGGGTGAAGCGCGTCAGCTGGGCCTGGCCAACCTCCACCAGCCGTGGGTGGCAGTGGCCCGCCGCCAGCACCGCGATGCCCGCGTTCACGTCCAGGTAGCGATGGCCGTCCACGTCCCAGACCTCGCAGCCCGCAGCGTGCTCGATCACCAGCGGGTAGACCCGCCCCATCGGGGCCATCACGTGGCTGTCGCGTCCTACCAGGGCGCGCGCCTTGGGGCCGGGCACATCGGTGGGCATATAGTCGATCCCGTACTTCGTCTCTGGAAGGGCTGTCATACCATGTTCCTTAGCTTATTGTTTATTCGACACCATTGGCGACACTGTGTAGCGGACAGTGATTGTAGCCGAGCGTTCAGAGCGCGTCAAGGCGGCCTGCGCCCGCGCTCGCAGGCTGTTCCATATACGTCATAATTTGCGTCTCTTTGACAGATGCAAGCGCCTGTAGTACAGTGCACCGCTCCACCCCGGCGGCCCCCGCACTGCCCGCCACTTTTACTCGCTCATCCCGCCATTACAAATCCAGCGATGAAGCTGTATGTGAACCTCGTCGTCACACTCACCCTTACATGCCCAAGCCACAGTGTGTGGCGTGTGAACCGCATGCGTCTGTTCGCGACCGTGAGCAAGGAGGAGCGTCGCGAAGCACGCCCTCCCGCCCGCCCGCCTGAGTCGTTATCGTAGGTTGTAGTGCCCCAACAAATGCTCACGGAGTGTTCTCATGTCAATCCGCCAGTTTGGCCTCACCGCGCTCCTTGCGCTCCTCTGCTTTGTTGCAGGAGTCGCCCCTGTTGCCGCCGTGTATCGTGACGATTTCCCCCAGCAGAAGACCCCCCCGGCTCCTGCTGACCTTTCGGCCGTGAGCGCCGGGTCCACGAAGGCTGCTGCGAGCGCTGGGTCCGATGCCGGCCCCGCGCTGTATGTTGTGCAGCTTGCAGATGCGCCGCTGGGCGCGTACACGGGCGGCGTCGGGGGGCTCGTCGCCACAAGTGCTGCTGCCATCGGCCAGCCGAAGCTGGATGTGACAAGCGGTGCGAGCAAAGCCTACCTGAACTATCTTGCTGGCAAGCGTGCCACAACGCTGGATGCCATCGCCGCGCTTGTGGGCGACACGGTGGCGGCCCAGTATGTGTATGCGAACGCATTCAACGGCTTCGCTGTCACGCTCACGTCGACGCAGGCCGACGCTGTCGCCGCCCTTGCCGGGGTGAAGGATGTGCAGCGCGACTTTCTGCAGTACCTGCAGACGGACACTGGCCCCAGCTTCATCGGAGCCGCGCAGAGTGACCTCAAGCCTGCGATCTTCAGTGCGGTCCTTGATGGCGCCCAGGACGGCCTGCCCGCCGTCGCGGGCAAGGGGCGCGCCAGCATTGTCTACGATGCGGCCACAAAGGGGCTGACAGTTCAGGTCTTCTACGAGGGCCTTACGGGCGCCCCCAACGCCACCGGCGCCCACCTGCACATTGGCGAACGCGGGCAGAATGGCGGGATCGTGGTGGGCCTGAACCCGCTCGCAGTGCCGGGCAATAGCACCAGGGGCGGCTATGTGGGCAGCGCCACCATCGTGGATGTGCCTGCGCTGAGCCTCACCGCCGCTCAGGTCGAGCAGGCGCTCTTCGAGGAGCGTCTCTACGTCAATATTCACACTGCGGCCAATCCGAGCGGCGAGATCCGCGGCCAGGTGGAGACCACGCAGGGCGAGGGCATGGTCGTGGGCGTTCTGGACTCGGGCGTAGACTTTACTAGCCCGTCGTTCAAGGATCCTGCGGATGATGGCTTCAACTTCACGAACCCACGTGGGAGCGGGAACTACCTGGGCGTGTGCAACAGCAGCGACGGCGATGGTCGCTTTGACCCGGACTTCGTCTGCAACGACAAGCTGATCGGCGCGTATACCTTCAACAGCACCGACGAGTCGCCAGACCCGCAGGGCGGGATCAGCCCACGCGACAACGACGGCCACGGCACCCACACAGGCAGCACCACCGCCGGCAATGTCGTGAACAACGCCGCGATCATCGTGCCCGACACGGCGCCGGCGGTGTTGATCCCGGTCGGCAAGATCAGCGGCGTGGCGCCGCACGCAAACGTCATCGTCTACGATGTTTGTGGCGTTGAGCCGGCCAACATTCCCACGAACTCACTGTCGTGTTCCACGGCAGCCATTCTTGCTGGCCTTGATCAGGCGCTCGCCGACAAAGTGGATGTGATCAACTACTCGATCGGCGGTGGCTCGCGCAACCCCTGGATCTCCGACGATGCCGAGGCCTTCCTGGTACTCGCCGCAAATGGCACCTTTGTCTCCGTCTCGGCCGGCAACTCGGGGCCAGACGCTATCACTATTGGCGCGCCCTCCAACGCGCCCTGGCTGATGAGTGTGGCTGCGAGCACGCACAACCGCCAGTATGTGAACAGTGTGGGCAGCTTCAGCGGCGGCAGTAGTGGCACCCGCCCGAGTGGGACGATCACCGGTAAGGGCTTCAGCACTGGCCTCCCCGCCACGAAGATCGTCTATGCCGGCGACTTCAACGACGAGAC
>JAYUYB010000664.1:0-7653 GCA_043752655.1 Chloroflexota bacterium | reverse complement strand
ACGTAGCGATGGCCCGCGAGGGCCGCCGAGGCCTGGGCAAAGGCCGCGAAGGCAGGGCGGCGCCGCGATGGTTCGGCGGGCTCGATCAGAGCCGTGCTCCGAAAGCTGTCGCTGTCGTACAGATACCAGACAAAGCCAAGCAGCTCGTCGCGCAGGGCCCGCACATAGAGCCGACCCATGGCATTGGCCTGGGCCTGCGCGCAGGCTGCGCTTGGGTTGGGGCAGAGCAGCGCGCCCTCGCTGTTGAAGAGCGGCTTGCTCAGGCTATAGCGCGCCAGGATCGCGCGCAGGTAGGCCGGCTTCCAATCCTGTGGGCCGACGCTGCCGTCGGCGCTGCCGTCGTAGGTGCTGTAGCTATGAAAGGCCAGGATATCGAACGAGTTGCCCGCGCCCACCGCCAGCACGCCCTCCAGAAAGCGGCCCGAGCGCCCCTCGCCCGTTACGGGGTTGTATGGCTCGTCGAGCAGCAGGCCGCCGTGAAGCAACAGGGCGGCGGGGTCGGCGCGCTTCACGGCGGGGTAGGTCGCCTTCAGCAGCTCGCCGTAAGCCTGGCCGCCGTACAGCTCCTGGTCGCGGCGGCCCCAGCAGCCAAAGACCGAGTCGGCCTCGAACACGAAGGCGTCCGGCTCGTTGCCAATCTCCCAGTGGCGCACATTGAAGGGCGGGGCGCTGTAGCGGCGCACGGCCGCCTCGGCGAAGCGCGCAAAGTCGCCGTAGAAGCGCGGGTTGATCGGCGCACAATCGGCGCGGTAGGGGGTCACGGCCCAGGCGGGGCTTGCGTGGAGCACAAGCACCACGCGCAGGCCAAGCTGTGCGGCCGTGCGCAACTGCGCGTCGAGGGCGCGCACTGCGGGCGCATCCCAACGGTAGTCTTGGCCAGGCAGGGGCTCCACATCGCGCCAGCGCAGGCTGTTGTAGCGCACCCATCCGGCGCCAAGCTCAGGGACGCCATCCGGCGAGCCGGCGCTGGAGAGCTCGACGCCGAGCGCGCCACGGGCGGGGCCGCTGCCCATTGCAGGCAGGAAGAGCTGGAATGGCGCAGAGGAGGTTGCAGTGCTCGCATGCACGAACGTGAGGGTAAGGGCGAGGAACAGCAGAAGTTGCAGGCTGCGTCGCATCAGCCGCGCAGGCGATACTGAAAGAGGGCGAGGATGGCGTAGAAGCCCTGGCTCGACTTCATCTTCTTGCCCTCCTCGTAGGTGCGACCGATGTAGGTGATCGGCACCTCAAAGATGCGGTGGCCACGCTTAAGCACCTTCGCGGTGATCTCCGGCTCCAGCCGAAAGTCGTGGCTCTCCAGGTTCAGGCTGCGAATAATCTCGGTACGCATCACCTTATAACAGGTCTCCATGTCCGAGATCCAGCAGTTGAAGAGAAAGTTGGTGAGCAGTGTGAGGCCCTTGTTGCCGATGGCGTTCCAGAAATACATGCCGGTGTGGCTGCCCAGGAAGCGGCTGCCGTAGACCACATCGACCCGGCCATCCACAATCGGCTTCACAAGGGCATAGTAGTCGTCGGGGTCATACTCAAGGTCGGCGTCCTGGATGATCGTGATCCGGCCGCGGGCGTGGGCGAGCCCGCTACGCACGGCGGCGCCCTTGCCCCTGTTGGTAGGGTGGCTGATCACCGTGAGGCGCGGGTTACGGGCGGCGGCCTCGCGCAGCACTGCAAGCGTCTCGTCGGAAGAGTGGTCGTCGATAGCGATAATCTCTTTATCGAGCTGGACGGCCCAGACCTTCTCGAGGATTGCTGGCAGGGTGGCCGCCTCGTTGTAGCAGGGCATGATCACAGAGAGCAGGGGGGAGTTCATAGAGGCGTCTTCGTTGGCGGCACAGACGCGCTATCTGGAGGCAGCAGGCTGATCAACCGGGCGGTCGCCAGGAGCTGCGGCAGGCACGTCGGAGCCAGGGCTGACACGCCGAATCAGCTGCATCGCGATCACCACGAGCACGCTCAGGCCAAAGGCAAGCGCAGAGGCAAGGGTCACTGCGACCACAGTGCCTACCGCCGCCGAGGTTGACGGAATAGCGCTAGATCCGATGAAGCGCACGTTCACCGCAGGAACGGCCTTCGCCAGGGCGAGCTCGGCGCTCTTAGCCTGTAGGACCTTCAGCGACTCCAGGGCGAGATCGCGGCGCGACGTCAGCAACGTCTCTTTGGCCGCTAGCGCCTCAAGGCTACTCGTGGCGGTGGCGAGCTCCTGCTCATAGCGTGCGCGTGTCGCTGGTTCAAGGCCAACGCTTGAGCTTTCGCCGGCCGCGATCGCGCTGCTTAGCTCGGCGGCCTGGTTCACAAATCGGTCGCGCTCGCGCTCAAGCACACTGATCAGCTGGTCGAGATCATTGGCGGTAACTGCACGGCCCTGCGTGAACGCATCAGGGCTCTCGAAGCGGAGACTGAGCGGCAGCTGCACACCGCCCGCCGCACGGGAGCGCAACACCAGATCGGTCAGGGTATTGGCGAAGGGGGAGCCAGTGTCGATCTGCGCCCTCACTGTGCGGGCATCATCAATGAGCAGGCTCAGCTCCTGGGTGCGCGTCAGGTGGTTGGCGTAGAGCAGCTGCTGGGCATCGCGTGAGACTGCGAGCAACCCCTCCAGGCGCTGCACCTCCTGGTCGACGGACACCGTCTCGCCTTGCGTAAGAAAGGCTTCGAGGCTGCGCTGCGCCTCGTCATACCGGCCTAGCGCGTCCCCCGTCTCCGCAGTGATCTGCTGCACCTGGGCATCGACGCCGGTGTAGAGCTCGTTGATCAGCGCCTCGTACGAGCGCGCCCAGACTTCGGCGAGTCTGGTGGCCGCCGCAGCATCGCCGTCGCTTACAGTGAACGTGAGCAGGTCGCTCGTCGCGCTCACCTCCACCTTGCTCAGCAGTGCTCCCGGTCTGCTGCCCGTCAGGCCTAACTCCTGGGCGGCGCGCGCTTCCATCACCGGGCTGGAGGCAAGATCGATCAGGGCCTGGCGCTGCATGCCACTATTGGTAACCGTTGTCTCGCGCGTTGTGAAGCGCGGGTCAAGGCTAACCTGCGAGGCGGTAGGCAGCACAAGCAGCTGAGCGCTCGCCATAAATGCGCGTGGCGTGAAGTAAGAAAAAATGGCGGCGCCAAGCCCTGCAATCAACACCAGGCTGAGGATTGGCTTCCATGCCTGAATGATGGCACGAAAGTATGGGCGCAGGTCGATCTCTTGTTCCAGCATGCCGAGCGCTCTCCGCAGTCTCAGGCGGCAGATGCCACCGCTGCGCGATTGTAGCAGAACGCAGGGGAGGCGTCAACGCACCCCTGCCTGCTTAGGCACGATAGTAGGCGTTCGCGAGTGCAGCGATGGCGGTTACATCCGTTACCGCAAAAAAAGCTACGAGCGCCCACAGCCCCAGCGAGCGCCAGCGTAGCGGGAGCAGCCATTGCAGCCCCAAGCAGAGTAGACAGGTGACAGGCACAATCGCCCAGAACACGTAGCGACCCCGCGGCACATAGATAGGCTGATCGATGGGCGGCAGCGGGTGAAGCCGGGCGACAAGCGCCAGGCAGGCCACCGTGACCGTCAGCGCGAAGAGCCACAGGCAGCGGCGCTGCCAGAGCGGAAGCTCGGCCCTAGCGCGTGGCATGCCAACTGCGAGGCCGAGCAGCGAGGCGAAGACGAGGCCAGCAAAAAGCCAATCCCACGCGGGCGGCAGCGCCACGTTCCCCCAGCTCAGGCGCGCCCAGAAGCTGACAAAACCCACGCCGGCCAGCAGCTGATAGCGCTGCCCTGCCAAGGTGAGATCGCTCACCGAGCGGAACCAGCTAGCGAGATCAAGGCGCAGATACTGACGATCCACGTTTTCGAGCCAGGGGCGAGGGGCCAAGACCCAATGGGCGTCGGACGAGCCGCCTGCCAGCACTGGCTCGAGTGCCGCATACACGATGACGAGGCCGATCGCCATGCCCGCAAGGCCTACCCAGGCACTCAGCTTGCTGCGGCGTGCCCCCCACACAACTGCCAGCGCCAGCGGCAGCACAGCTGCGAGCGCTGTCCGCTTCACTGCCACCGCCACACCCAGCGCAAACAGCATAAGCGCAAGCCGGGCCGGACTCAGCCCATCGCGCACGAGCAGGACTGCCCCAAGCAGAGCAACTGTTAGGGCAAAGTTCAGCAGCACGTCGTTGTTGAGGGCGGTCATCAGATCGGTGAAGGCGGGGTTAAGCAGCACAATCAGCGGAATGGCAAGCTGCGCGAGCGGCTGATTGGGCAGCACCGCCACCGTGATCCGCCAGGCTGCAACGACTGTCAGCGCATACAGCACCAGGCTCAGGGAGCGTGCCAAGTAGAGCTGTGCCTCAACGGAGAGAAAGCGCGCCGGTCTCAGGATCGCCGCAACTGAGGCATAGTAGAGCGGCGGATGCACGCCTTGATCCTCGCCTAGACGCACAGAGCCGGGCTGGAGCAAGTCTGGCCGGAAGGCCCCGCCCAAAAAGCGGTGGCGGTACATCGAATCCGCCACTTCTCGGCTGATGCTTACGGCGCTGGGTCCGCGCCCCCCTAGCTCGCCTGCGGCGATCTCGGCGGCATACAGAAAGTGGCCAGGCTCATCGTAGTGCTCCCATGGGGGCACTAGCGCAAGGTAAAGCAGGCCGTGAAGCAGCGCCAGTGGGAGCAGCCAGCGCACCACAGCCCACTCGGCAGAGCGCTTAGCCAGCTGCGGCAGCCGCACCGATAGCGCGAGGCGCCGCATTGTCGAAGCCGCGCTCACCGCTAGTAGGCCCCGTGACCCTGCCAGACGACAAGCACCGTCTTGAGCAGGATGCGCAGGTCGAGCCAGAACGAGTAGTTCTGAATATAGTACAGGTCGTCCTCGGTGTGCAGGTGCATGGGCTTATCGCTTCGCCCGTTCACCTGCCACCAGCCCGTAATGCCTGGGGGCACGCGGAAGCGCTGCCACTGCCATGGCTCATACTCTGCGGTGACGTAGGGCATCTCCGGCCGTGGGCCGACGAGGCTCATCTCGCCCCGAAACACGTTGATCAGCTGGGGCAGCTCGTCGAGGCTCGTGCGCCGCAGCTTGCGGCCCACCTGCGTCACGCGCGGGTCGTCCTCGATCTTATGGATCAGCCGCCCGCCCTCGTCGCGCCGCGCCACCTCCTCCCAGCGCTGAGCGGCGTCGTGATACATGCTACGGAACTTGATCATCCTGAAGCGCCGGCTCTGCTCACCAAGCCGCTCCTGTAGGAAAAAGACTGGGCCGGGCGACTCGAGCTTGATTGCCAGGGCGATCAGCAGCAGCACCGGCGCGAGCACGATCAGCAGCCCTGCGCTGGCCAGCATGTCGAACAGCCGCTTGAAAATACGCTGCGACTCGGTGAGCGCCGACTCGCGCAGGCTGATCAGCGGGATGCCGCCGATCATCTCCACCGGGGTGCGCGCGAACGACAGGTCGAGCACGCTCGGCACCATATGCACCATCACCGGCTGCTGGAGCAAGGTAAGCGAGAGCTTGGCGACTCGCTCGTGGGACTGAGGCGGCAGCGCGAAGATCACCTCGTCGATGCGCTGCTCGGCCACCAGGCGCGGCGTGTCGTTGATGCTGCCCAGACGCTCCACGCTGCTCGGTGCATCCAGCGAGTCGCCGGTGTAGCCGACAATCATCACGCCCGTCCAGGGACGGCGCGCGAACTCCTCGGCGATTCGCACCGTAGTCACCGCATCGCCCACCACAAGCGCCCGCCGTTGCAGCGAGTGCTGGCTGCGCAGGTAGACCCACGAGCGGATCAGCAGATGCAGGGCGAGCAGCACCAGCAGATCCAGCAGCACAAAGTAGATAAACTGCAGACGCGAGATGTCGCGCACGGAGAAATACAGCAGGCCGGCGAAGCTAGCCGAGGCCAATGCCACGGCCCCTACCAGCCGCCCGAATGCCTCCAGCAGGCTACGCGTGAACAGCGCACGCTGTGGCGTGAGCAGCAGGAAGATCACCAGCCAGGTCAGAGCCACCGCGACATACAGGACCCAGGGAATCTGCGCGCGCTGATCCGGAAGTGTTTGCCCAAGTTCAAGCGAGATGCGGAGATGGGCCGAGGCATACAGGCATAACAGCGTCGCGATGATATCCCAGAGCAGCACGCTGCCTGGGACACGATACCTCAACCGCTCAAACATAATCGACCCTAACGCGTTGCAGCATACGCTCAGACCTTGCTACGAGATGCCAATATAACTCCGAAGCACTCAGCCCAGAGATGAGATGACAGCTTCATGACAGGCCGGGCGGCGCAAGTGTACCATGAGCGCACTGATCGGGCAATTCGCCTAGCCGTAGCGAAGCATTTGGGCCGGGGCCGCCGCGCGCTCGGGGTCGAAGCGCCGCAGCCCGGTCGCCTGCAGCGCAAGCAGCCAGAGGTACAGTGGGTTCAAGATCACGTAGCGGCGCCAGAGCCTACGCGGCTCCTTTGCAAAGCGGAACGCCCATTCAAGGCCCAGGCGCTGTAGCTGCGGCGGGGCCTGGGCAAGCTGCCCCGCGTGGAAGTCGAAGGCGGCCCCCACGGCGAGCAGCGGCATGCCGAGTAGGTCGCGCAACTCGTAGGCCCACACCTCCTGGCGGGGGCAGCCCAGGCCCACAAACGTGAGTGCCGCGCCACTAGCCCGGATCTGATCAGCGATCTCCTGCTGCTCTTCAGCGCTCACCTGGCGGAAGCGCGAGGGTTGGGTGCCAGCGATCTGCAGGCCGGGAAAGCGTCGCTGGAGGTTCGCCACAAGCGCCGCCAGCACTTCGGGCCGACTGCCGTAGAGGTAGATTGGCAACCCCTCGCTGGCGGCTCGCTCACACAGCTTGAGCGTGAGCGTTGGGCCATAGACGCGCTCGCGCAGCGCTGCCCCATGAAGCAAGTTTAATGCCCAGCGCACAGGCTGCCCATCGGGCACCACAAGATCCAGGTGGTTCAGACGGTAGCGCTGCGCCTCGTCGAGCACGCCGGTCATTACGCCGTGGACGGCGAGGGCGGAGACGGTGTAGGGTTGCCGCGCGTGGGCCGCCGCGATGATCCGCGCCACAGCCGCCTCATAGTCGACAGCGTCGATCAGGACGCCCAGAATATTCTGCTTGCCGTGGTCGATCATATGCTGCCCCAGCGCCCGCGATTGTGCTCGTAGATCTCGCGCAGGATCAAGGGCACATCGTACGTAAGCCGCCACTCAGGGAACTGCGCTGCGAACTTGCCATTGTCGCTGACCCACCAGATATGGTCGCCGACGCGGTTGGTCTCCGAGTAGCTCCACTTCAGCGCATGCCCAACAATCGCCTCGCACTGATTGATCGCCTCCAGCATCGAGCAGTTCGAGAAGCGCCCGCCGCCGATGTTGTAGACCTCGCCACTACGCGGCGCGCGGTAGAAGGCATCGAAGGCGCGGATCAGGTCGGCGCTGTGAATATTGTCGCGCACCTGCTTCCCCTTGTAGCCAAAGACGGTGTAGGGCGTGTCGCTCATCGCACACTTCATCAGATACGCCAGAAAGCCGTGGAGCTGCGCGCCAGAGTGGTGTGGCCCGGTGAGGCAGCCGCCCCGAAAACAGGCCGTGCGCAGGCCAAAGTAGCGCCCATACTCCTGCACCAGCACATCGGCGGCGACCTTCGAGGCGCCAAACAGGCTGTGGAGCGTCTGGTCGATCGACATATCCTCGCG
>JAYUYB010000663.1:0-7661 GCA_043752655.1 Chloroflexota bacterium | reverse complement strand
CGGCGCGCAGCGCGGCGCCGGTGTCGCCATCGAGCAGCGCGTCGATCAGGGCCAGCACCTCGGCGGCAGACGTCATGCCGAGCAGGCTATGCACCTGCTCCAGCGTGATCGGGCCGCTGGCGTACGAGGCCAGCTGCTCCAGCACGCTCAGAGCGTCACGCATGCTGCCCGTGGCGGCGCGGGCGATCGCCTCGGGCACGCCCTCCTCTAGCTGGAGCTGCTCGGCCTCGGCGATACGGCGCAGGTGCTCGCTGGTGCTGGCCACGCCGTGCCGCGTGAAGGTGAAGCGCTGGCAGCGCGAGAGAATCGTGGCGGGAACCTTGTGCACCTCGGTGGTCGCCAGCACAAAGATCGCGTGATCCGGCGGCTCCTCAAGCGTCTTCAGCAGCGCGTTGAAGGCGGCTGTGGAGAGCTGATGGCACTCGTCGATCACATACACTTTGTGGCTGCCCTCGGAGGGCCGGAACTGCACGCGCTCGATGATCTCGCGGGCGTCCTCGACCGAGGTGTGCGAGGCGGCATCCATCTCGATCACGTCCACGGCGCGGCCCTCGGCGATCGCCACGCACGAGGCGCAGACCCCGCAGGGGCGCCGGCTTGGGTCAGGATCGGTGCAGTTTACGGCCTTGGCGAGCAGCCGGGCCATGGTGGTTTTGCCAACGCCGCGCGGGCCAGTAAAGAGGTAGGCGTGGGCCACGCGCTCCTCCATAATGGCGTTGCGCAGGGTCTGGACCACATGCTCCTGGCCTACGAGCTCGTCGAAGGTCTGGGAGCGCCACTTGCGATAAAGTGATTGGGAAGCCATAGAGCCCTTCTGCGTGCGTTACAGCCATTATACCATGGGCTAGAACACACGGGCGTAAAGGCCGCTGCGGCCCTCACCCCCCCGCCCCGCTCCCGCTATGGGAGCGGGGCGCTGGAACAGGTGTAGCCGAGTTCGCGGTGGTTCGCACCTATTCGCGCCCTTCGCGGTCCAAACGGCTTGTGGCAGCGTTCGTGATATAGTAAAGTGTCGGGCATGCTGCGCTGCTGTGCTGAGGAGAAGCCATGTTGAGGCGTCACGGGCCACTCGTCCTGCTATTCACGCTCACCTGTGGGCTGCTGGCTGCCTGCGGAAGCCAGGCCGCCGCGCCCGCCGCCGCACCCTCGCCGCCAGCTGCCACAGCAGCCGCTACGATTGTCGCCCCCGCACCGCCCACAGCTGCCGTCGTGGCGCCCACCGAGCTGCCCACGCTCGTTGCCGTTGTTGCACCCACCAGTGCTGCCGGTGCAAACCCCGACGGGCCATACGCTGGGATCGCCCAGGGCCGCACCGCCGAGGGCTACCACCTGCTTGGCGCCGCCGACGCGCCCGTTACGCTGGTGATGTACTCTGACTTTCTCTGAACGGCCTGCGCACTCCACGTGCTGGAGACAGAGCCACAGATCATCGAGCAGTACGTCCGCTCCGGCAAGGTGCGTCTGCTCTACCGCCACCTTCAGCAGATCGGCCCCACCTCGGAGCTGCTCGCCGAGGCCTCCGAGTGCGGCGCCGACCAGGGCCGCTTCTGGGAGCTGCGGCGGGCGCTCTACGCCGCTCAGGCTCAGGCCTACAACGATGGCCCAGCCGCCGTGAGCGCCGCCGCCGCCGACGCCGGGGTGGATGCAACTGCCGTGCAAGGCTGCATCGACGCCGCCACCTACGAGGCGCTCGTCCGCGCCGATTACGCGGCTGCCACCGCCGAGGGCATCCGCAGCCGGCCCGTCTTTCGCATCGGTGATCAGATGATCATCGGCGCACAGCCGCTCGGTGTGTTTCAGCAGATTCTCGACCAGGCCATCGCAGCCCAATAGCGCGCCGCCGAGCTACACGCCAGGCGCCGCGTCACACCTTATGTCACGTCGAAGCCCATCACTACCGCTCGTCCTCGCCGCCACGTTTGCCCTGCTCATCGTCTTGCTGATGGCAGGCGCGCTCCCCAGCCCCGTAGTGGTGGCCGATGTGCAGTGCGCCGGCGAGTACGCCCCGCCCAACATCGGCTACGACGACTGCAAGAAGACGCAGGCCGCCGATCTTAGTAGCCCCGTCCCCACCAATACCACCGGCAGCGGCGGCGGCGGCTCGCAGCCCGCAGTCAACACAAGCACGCCCACGCTCACCCGCACCCCCACGGCCACGCAGGCTGGCGGCGATGCCACTGCCACGCTTGCCCCCACCGCAACTACCGCCCCTACTCGCCTTGCTGGCGAGACGGCACCTACGCCCACAACCAGCGTCTTACCATCGGGCGTGGAGGCCATGATCTGCCTGCCCGGCACCGTCGTGTCGCTGCTAGGCCAGGCCCCGCCTGGTACGCCGCTGCTGGCCTTCTTCGCTGCCCGCCCGGTAGGCGGCGGGTTCAGCCGCGCCGACGGCAATTTCAGCATCGATCTGCTGATCGGCGACGAGCGCCCCGGCCTCTACCTCGTGGAGGTGCGCGAGCGCGAGAGCAACGCCGTAGTCCTCCAGCTTGGCTGCGAAGTGCCCCAGAGCACGCCTACGCCCACAGCTGATCCCGCGCCATAGGCAGAGACAAGGAGACAAGGAGACAAGGAGACAAGGAGACAAGGAGACAGCTCATCGCTGCCGTCAGGTGTCTCCCGGTCTCCCGGTCTCCCGGTCTCCTTGTCTACATCTCTCCCGATCAGGGTGTCAAGATCACCTTCTCCAGCGTCACGCTGTCCAGAAACGCCTCGTCCACCTGCACGCCTGTGCCGGGGGCAGTGGGCACGCTCAGCGTACTATCAGCGTTGAGCACAAAGGGGCTGCGCACTACATCGCGCTGGAAGTAGCGGTCGCTGGCGCTGATGTCGCCGGGCAGGCTGAAGTTTGGCAGGCTGGCCAGGGCCACGTTCGCGGCGCGCCCGATGCCCGTCTCCAGCATGCCGCCGCACCAGACCGGGATGCCCGCCTCGGCGCACATGGCATGGATCTGGCGGGCCGCCGTTAGGCCGCCCACGCGGCTTGGCTTGATGTTGATCACACCGCAGGCCTGGAGCTCGATCGCCCAGCGGGCATGCTCCGGCGACACGATGCTCTCGTCGAGGCAGATCGGGGTGCGCAGGCGGCGCTGCAGCTTCGCGTGGTCCACGATGTCGTCGTGGGCCAGAGGCTGCTCGATCAGCAGCAGGTCGAAGGCGTCGAGCTGGGCGAGCTGATCGGCCTGATCCAGGCTGTAGATGCTGTTGGCGTCCACCTGAAGCCGCAGGTTGGGCCACGTCTCGCGCACGGCGCGGGTGGGCTCGATGTCCCAGCCCGGCTTGATCTTGAGCTTCACGCGCCGGTAGCCCGCCTCTACGTAGGCACCCACCACGCGCAGCAGGGCCTCGATGTCGGGCTGCACGCCCACGCTCACACCCACATCCACCTGCGTGCGGGTGCCGCCGAGCATGGCGCTGAGGCTGCGCCCCTCCAGGCGCCCGAAGAGATCCCAGGCGGCGAACTCAAAGCCGGCGCGGGCCATGCGGTTGCCGCGCACGCGTGTGAAGACCGTATCTACATCCTCGGGCCGCGCAATGCTGGCCTCAAGCAGCATCGGCGCCAGGATCTGGCGGGCCATCACCCAGGCCGTGGCCTGCGTCTCCTCGTTGTACCAGGGGCCGTTGCCCACAGGTGCCTCGCCCCAGCCCTCGGCGCCCTCCGCCTGTAGTCGCACGATCAGCGAGTGGTTCGCCAGCTCGCGCCAGCCGCTCGTCTCGAAAGGCGCGACAAACGGCAGCTCGATCCGTCTGATCTCGATCCGCTCAATCTTCATCGCTCACTCTCTTGCTATTTGACCGCCAGCAGCTCCACCTCGAACACCAGCGTGGCCCCGGCTGGGATCACACTACCGGCTCCTCGATCGCCGTATGCGATGCTGGGCGGGATCACCAGCTGGCGCCTGCCGCCCACCTGCATTCCCGCGACCCCCTCGTCCCAGCCTTTGATCACCTGGCCCTGGCCAAGCGTAAACTCGAAGGGCTGGCCCCGGCTCAGCGAGCTGTCGAACATGGTGCCGTCGGTGAGCCAGCCGGTGTAGTGGACTGAGACCTGCTGCCCGGCGGCGGCCTTCGCGCCCGTGCCCGGTGCAAGCTCTGCGTACTTCAGGCCGCTGGGCGTAGTGGTAAAGGCGCTCTCGTCGAGCGTGGTCGGGGCCTCGGGCGGAGGCGGTGGGCCGGCGCTAAAATCTACCAGCTCCACCTCGAACGTGAGCGTGGCGTTGGGCGGGATCACACCGCCAGCGCCGCCCTCGCCATAGGCCAGGTTCGGCGGGATGATCAGCGTCGCCTTGCCGCCCTTGCGCAGCATGGCGATGCCCTCGTCCCAGCCAGGGATCACCTGGCCCTGGCCGAGCACAAACTCGATCGGCTCGCCGCGCCCGTACGAGCTGTCGAACTCGGTGCCGTCGGCGAGCGTGCCGCGATAGTGAACCTTGACGAGGTCGCCGGGCTTGGCGAGCTCGCCCGCGCCGGGTGCAAGCTCAATGAACTGAAGTCCGCTCGGGGTAGTCACACTGTTCTCCTGGCCGGCGGGGCCGGCAGCTGAGGTAGGCGCTGGGGCCGCGCCAGTCGTGGGGGCGCTGGTGGGAGCATTGGCGGGGGCGGAAGTGGCCTCTGGCGAGGCCGGGGCCTGGGCGCCGCAGGCCGCGAGCAAGGCGGCCAGGGCAAGGACGAGCAAATGTCGCAACTGCATGGAATGTCTCTCGTTTCCGGCGTTCTACGCTCTACGTTCTACGTTCAGGCCGCCTCCGCCAGCGGCAGGTAGACAACCCACGACAGTGGGCTCACAAGGTCGATCTCGAACAGCAGCGGCCATTGCTTGCCAGTGACGAATAGCCGGTCGCCCGCAGCATCGTAGGCGATGCCGTTAAGCACCTCGGGGACGGGTGCGTTCGGTGTGGCGGGCAGCAACGCAAAGAGGTTGCGCAGCTCGATGTAGGCCGTCACCGCGCCGGTGGCCGGGTTGATGCGGGCGATCTTCGTGTCGGTGTAGAGGTTCGCGTAGATCTCGCCCTGGATATACTCCAGCTCGTTGAGCCGCACAACTGGGCCGAGGCTGTCGCGCACAGCGATCTGGCCGGTGATAGCGAGCTGCCCTGTACGCTCGGTGGCGGCGGGGTCAACAAAGAACAGCCGCTCGCTGCCGTCGCTCAGGATGAGCCGCTTGCCGTCGTAGGTGAGCCCCCAGCCCTCCAGGCAGGAGCCAGTGCGCTCGTTGGTGGGCATACTAAACTGCCCGACGCGCTTGAAGTCGGCGCGGTTGTAGATGTAGCCAACGCAGTTCTGCCAGGTGAGCTGGAAGATGCGCTCGCCCACCACGGCCACGCCCTCGCCGAAGACACCCGGCACCGGCAGGTTGCGGCGGATCTCGCCGCTGAGTGTCACCTCGCGCAGCGACGACGCGCCGACCAGGCCGGTGCCCTCGTAGAAGCTGTCGCCGCCAATGTAGACCAGACCCTGAGTGTAGGCGAACGGGTCGTGCGGGTAGCTCTTCACCACGCGGTAGCCAAGCGTCGGCGTAAGCTGCTGGCCGCCCGGCGGCAGCGCGCCTACGACGGGCTGCGGGTAGGCGGCTTGAGCCTCTGGCGCCACAGGGTAGGCGCTGGGCACAGTGGCCGCGCCAAGCGTGGGCGCCTGCTGGACAGTGAGGGGGGCTAATGTGGGCGCGGCGGCTGCGGGCTCGACGGTGAGCGGCGCGCTGGCGCAGCCAACCACAAGCAGCGCGGCGGCCACGAGGGCCACGAGGCGCGAAAAACGTGTCGGTCGCATCAGTGCTCGTTCCTTTGCGTTCAATCCGCAGCATTGTACCCTAGCGACCGGCAGCGGGCAACCGGGCCATGCTAAAATATGCCAATAGTGGTGAGCTATCGGCTATCGGCTATCAGAGCAGCCCCATGAGCAAGCGTCCCCCCTCAAGCCGCCTTGTCTACAGCACCGACCCCGAGCCGGAGCCTGCTCCGCAGGAGGTGCCCGCACCCGCCTACCCCTCGGCGGCAAAGCAGACAGCGCGGCTCGCCCTGGATCGCAAGGGTCGCGGCGGCAAGGCCGTCACGCTGATCAGCGGGCTGCGCCACGATCCAGCCACCCTGGAGGCCCTGCTCAAGCGCCTGAAGCAGCAGTGCGGCGTTGGCGGCACCCTCAAAGACGGCGCCATCGAGCTTCAGGGCGACCAGCGCGAGCGCGCGGCGGCAGCCCTAACCGCCATGGGCTACGCTGTGAAGCGCATTGGCGGCTGAGGCTGAAGCGGTTGGCCGCAGAAGTATATGGCCCGCGCTCAACCGAAGAGGAAGCCCCATGTCCTACCAAATAACACCGCAGCTAACCGCTCGCGCACAGGGCGCCCTGCTCGGTCTCGCCGTCGGCGACGCCCTCGGCACCACCCTGGAGTTTACCGGCCCGCTCGACCCATTTACGCCTCAGGTGACGCGAATCGTTGGCGGAGGGCCGTTCAAGCTGCCACCCGGCGGCTGGACCGACGACACTAGCATGGCGCTCTGCCTCGGCCAGAGCCTCGTGGCGATGGGCGGGTGCGACCCGCGCGACCAGATCGAGCGCTATGTGCGCTGGTGGCTCCGTGGCGAGAACTCGGTGACCGGCCACTGCTTCGACATTGGCAACGCCACACGGGGCGCCCTCCAGCGCTACCGCGACACTGGCGACCCCTTCGCCGGCGATCCCAGCCCCAATGCCGCTGGGAATGGCTCGCTAATGCGGCTGGCGCCGGTGGCGCTGGCCGCCGCAAGCGAGGCCCAAGCCATCGAGTGGGCGGCTCTCCAGTCGCGCACGACCCACGCGACGCGGGAGTGCCTTGATGCCTGCCGACTCTACGCCTGCCTGATCTGGCGGGCACTCCACGGTGCACCAAAGAGCGAGCTGCTCAGCCCAGCTGCAGGCGACGGCCTTAAGCTTGCGCCCGCTGTGGCCACCGTGGCAGGTGGCTCGTACAGGCAGAAGCAGCCGCCCGCGATCAAGGGCACTGGTTACGTGGTGGACGCACTGGAGGCGGCGCTCTGGGCCTTCCACACCTGCGAGACGTTCGAGGCAGGCGCTGTGCTGGCCGTCAATCTCGGGCAAGACGCCGATACCACCGGGGCGATCTTCGGCCAGCTCGCCGGGGCGCACTACGGTCTTGAGGGCATCCCGGCGGAGTGGAGGCAGACTGTGCTGTGGGCCGACCAGATCCTCGCCCTCGCCCTCGCGCTGCTGGCCGTAGGTAGGGACGGCGCCTAAGAAGTCGCACGGACACTTTATCCACACTATGGCGCAGGCGAGCTCTGACCAGCCGTCGGCTACCAATGAGCTCCTGCTCGTTCATGTGCGCCAGGCACCGACCGCCTCCCCCAACAGGCCGCCGCATCGCGCTGCGCGCGGCGCTATAACGCAAATACGCGCCGCAGCCGATCCTCGACCAGCGCCATTGTTGCCAGGCTGACCCTGCCCCACGGCCCTTCTTCCAATCGTTCAACGCTGATCGAGCGGACGGTGTCGCAGAGAATGACACTTGACGCTCTCAGCCCGCCCTCAGGCGGAACGACCGGCACATGGAGTGGGATGTTACGCACGGTGCGCGTGATCGGCGCAACATACACCAGACCGGCTGGACTGGCGCTGAATGGGTTGACAGAAACAATCAAGACCGGGCGCCTACCAGCCTGTTCATGTCC
>JAYUYB010000662.1:0-3092 GCA_043752655.1 Chloroflexota bacterium | reverse complement strand
ATCATACGGGACGCGCCTAGATCCGCGTGGATCATCGGCACTTTTGGTGTTGCATAATCTACCCCACCCCCTCTGACAGCGCCCAACGGTGCAACAGCGAGCCAGAAAGGCGACGATGTGTCGGCCAAACTTCTCGTAGTAGACGATGACGCAGCGATCCTGGATATGCTGGTGCGGATTCTCAAGCGCGACGGCTACACCCCCATCACCGCTACCAATGGTGTTGAGGCCCTTGAGATCGTCGCACGGGAGGCGCCCGACCTGATCCTGCTTGATGTGACTATGCCGATCATGGACGGGTTTGCCGTCTGCAAGCTGCTTAAGGATAACGAGGCGACGGCCCTCATCCCTGTGACAATGCTCACCGGCCTCGACGACCGCGAGCATCGCCAGCGCGGCCTCGAGGTTGGCGCCGACGACTTTCTCACCAAGCCCTTCGACCAGAGCCTGCTGCGGGCGCGGATCCGCTCTCAGCTGCGCATCAAGCGCCTCACCGACCAGCTTGAGCGCACCGAGAGCGTGATTTTTATGCTCGCGCTTGCTGTAGAGGCGAAGGACATCTACACCGAGGGCCACCTGCGACGCCTTTCCAGCTACAGCGAGCAGCTTGCGCTTGCCGTTGGTCTGAGCCCTGCGCAGGTGAAGGCCATCCGCTTTGGTGGCCTGCTTCACGACATCGGCAAGATCTCAATCGAGGACGCGATTCTGCGCAAGCGGGGCAAGCTCACCAGCGAAGAGTACGAGCAGATCAAGCGTCACCCCGAGTTTGGCGCTGGCATTATCCAGGCTATGCGCTTCGCCAACGATGTTGGCCCGATTATCCGCCACCACCACGAGCGCTGGGACGGCCAAGGCTACCCCGCCGGCCTCGCCGGCGAGGCCATCCCGATCGGCGCACGTATCGTCGCCATTGTAGACGCCTACGACGCTATGATGACCGACCGGCCCTACCGTAAGGCGCTCGGCATCGAGGAGACGCTGCGCCGTCTACGTGCGGGTGGTGGCCGTGATTGGGATGCCACGCTGCTCGACTGCTTCCTGACGATGATTGAGCAGGGCACGCTGGTGGAGCCGAGCCTCGAGCACTCGCTAAGCCTTACCGACCTGGTGTACTAGGAGGGAACAGGGAACAGGGAACAGGGCGCGCACCGCTGCGACGCAATGGGCTATCGGCTATCGGCTATCGACTATGTACCCTGATGCGCTCGCCTACCTCACATGCCCGCGTCACCCTGAGGCGCCGCTGACACGCGTGGCCGCCACACGCCACGCCGCCGACGGCGAGATCGTAACAGGCGCGCTAGCCTGCCCAAGCTGCGGCGCCCGCTACCCCATCAATCACGGCATCCTCGATCTGCTCGGCCCGCTTGTGCTGCCCGACAGCCCAGCGCAGCTGACGAACTACCTCCCGATCACGGCGTGGGCCTATGAGCGCGCCTGGCGATCTCATTCCCTGAGCCTGCTGGCCGGCGAGCGCTTCGGCTACGAGCGCGAGCTGCCGTTGATCGTGGGGCTCGCCGCCCCGGAGCGCGGCGGCCTGATCGTGGATGTGGCCTGCTCGAACGGGCTTTACGCACGTGCGCTGGAGCGGGCGCGCGGCGCCGCCCCCGGCCACGTGATCGGGCTCGACCACGCCACGCCGATGCTGCGTCAGGCCCGCGCCTACGCCCGCGCCGCCCGCCTGCGGGTGAGCTTTGTGCGCGCCAAGGCTCAGGCCCTGCCCTTCGCGCCCGGCACCGCTGCGGTTCTAGCCATGGGTGGCTCGCTCAACGAGATCGGCGACGCCGACGGGGCCATGCGCGAGCTGCGCCGCGCGCTTGCCCCAGCCGGGCGCTGCGCCCTGATGTGCCTGGTGCGCGGCGAGCGCCCGGCGGGGCGCGCCCTCCAGGCGCTGCTTGGCCTCGGCGGGATCGACTTCCCACCCCTCGACGCGCTCAATCTGCGCCTCGCGGCTGCGGGTCTGCGGCTGCGTGCCCAGTGGCGGCACCGGGTCGTGGTGTTTAGCCTGCTTGGGGGGTAATGGGCGCAGCCCTACAATGAGAGTTCCCTGAGAGCGCGCCAGTTCCCTTTGCGCCGCCTTTGAGGCGCGGGTATACTGAGTGTGTGCGAGACTCCCTCCAATTTCAGCTTGACCGACTCGCCAGCGATCGCTGGGCTCGCCGTGGGGTGCTTGTGCTGCTGCGCTCTAGCACCCTTGCGCTGGCCTTTGTCTGCCTTGCGCTCGGCCTGCACCTGCTCACCGCCCTGCCCCTGCGCTGGACGTGGGTGGGCGCCATCGCCCTGATCTGCATCGCCGGCGGCGCCTTGCTGGTGCTGCGCCCACGCATGCGCCCCCCAGAGGTGGCCCGCCGCCTCGACCGGCGCTTCCGGCTTGGCGAACAGCTTAGCACCGCGCTAGAGGTTGGCGCCGAGGCCGATGGCGTGGGTGCGTACCTTCACGACCACGCGAGGCGCACGATGGCGCAGATCCGGCGCCAGGTTGCCGTCCGCCAGCGCTTCCCATGGGCTGAGCTGGCGCTGGTGCTCGCCCTGGCCATGCTGCTGGCCGGAATGCTGCTGCTCTCTGGCATTGGCGCTACCCCGCCTGGTGTGGCCGCCGAGCCCTTGCCGCCGCTCGCTGCCGCACCTAATCCCAGCGAGCGCTTCCCCGAGGAGCCCTTCCAGCCCCCGCCCGCCCCGCAGCCCGGCCCCGGCGACGCGCCTGCGCCAGGCCCCGGCGATACCGCCTCTGTGGCTGCGCTCGCCGACGCCCTGCGCGACCAGAGCGTTACGCGGCCCGCCGCCGAGGCCCTCGACCAGGGCGATGTTGGGGCGGCCGCCGCGAGTCTGCGTGAGCTCGCAGGCCAGGCGGGCGAGCTATCAGACCAGGCGCGCAGCGACCTGGCCGAGTCGCTGCGCCAGGCCGCCGACCAGATCGCGCAGAGCAACCCTGCCCTTGCCGAGCAGCTGCGCGAGAGCGCCGACGGCCTTGGGCAGGGCGACCAGCAGGCCGCTGCGGCCTTGGAGAACCTCGCCGACGCTGTAGAGCAGTTCGGCCAGGGCCAGCAGCCCGGCGCGGGCGCAGCTGGCGAGGTGCCCGGCGAGGGTGCGGG
>JAYUYB010000661.1:0-7668 GCA_043752655.1 Chloroflexota bacterium | reverse complement strand
TGGCCGGGCTCGACCTTGTGACCGAGCCGTAGGGCCAGGGCCGCCACCAGGTCGTAGTCGCCCTGGTCTGGTCTTGTGCTATAATTGCGGACGCTTTTGGGGCGGCATTGTGGCGAAGCCACGGCTTGGAGTAGTGCTGTGAACACGGGAAAAATCAACTCGTTGCTGGCCGATGGTCAGCACGGCGATATTCTAGCAAAGTACGAAGAGATCTACCGCTCCGCCGATGTATGGCTATATAAGAAGTCTCATGGCGTCCACTCTGTTATCTACTCGCTTATCAAGGACGAGCTTCCCGGCAGAAGCCTGCTCGACGTTGGCTGTGGTGCCGGTCGGCTCGCGATCATGGGTGCCCACGTCGCCGCTGAGGCCGTCGGCTTTGACTTCTCAGAGACGGCGGTCGCGATTGCTGAGCTGAACGCGCGCAGCGCCGGGCGAGCAGTCCGCTTCGAGGTCGCCGACATCGATGGCTTCTGCGCACAGGCGGATCGTACCTATGATGTTGTTACGCTTGTCGGCGTGCTGGAGCATGTGCCCGACCCACTGGCGACACTGCGCGATCTGCACCGCCTCCTGAGCCCCGGCGGCCTGCTCGTCGTCTCCTGCCCTAACTTCATCAATCCCCGTGGCTTCTCCTACATGACGGTTTTTACGCTGCTGCACCTGCCGATGTCGCTGGCCGACCTGCGCCAGATCGATGTGATGGACATGGAGGCGTGGTGCGCAGCGACAGGCTTTGCGCTCGAAGCTGTGGTTGGCGCGATCTACCGCTTTGGCTGGGACCAGAAGGCCGCCGAGGATATGATCAAGCGCATGCCGCTCGCCATCCGCGATGCCAAGCTCGACCTCGCCGTTGATTACGAGGCCTTCAACGCCTGGCAGCGCAAAATGGTGCGCCCGAACCAGCAGCTCCTCGCCTGGCTCGAAGCGCAGGGCGCGCTCAAGCGTATCCAGCGCGGGGTAGAGTTCCAGCTGCAGCGCCCCGAGGGCGTAGACGACGCGCTCTGGGAGCAGATGCGCCAGTACATGGCCGAGGACATCGAGAGCGACCCTTTCTACTCCGATGTTGCGCCCTTCTCGGCGATGGGCGGCGAGGGGATCTACCTGCTGCGCAAGCCCGCGTAGGCGCGCCACTTCTAGGGATGGATAGCATGTACCGCGTCAAAATCTACGGCGCCGGATCGATTGGCAATCATCTTGCCAACGCCTCGCGCCGCCTCGGCTGGTCGGTTACGGTGTGTGATGTCAGCGACGCCTCGCTCAAGCGCATGCGTGACGAGATCTACCCCACGCGCTACGGCGCCTGGGACGAGGCGATCCAGCTCTGCAACAACGCTGATGAGCCGCGCGGCGGCTTCGACCTGATCCATATCGGCACGCCGCCCGAGCATCACATTGCCCTCGCCCTGCACGCCCTCGACGAGCAGCCCGCCGCCCTCCTGATCGAGAAGCCGCTCTGTCTCCCCGGTCTGGAGCAGGCTCAGACGCTCTACGAGCGCGCTCGTGGTGGAACCACAAAGGTCTTCGTCGGCTACGACCATGTTGTCGGCAAGGCGATGCTTATGGTCGAGCAGTTGCTACAGGCTGGCACTGTCGGCGAGGTTCAAACCATCGACGTGGAGTTCCGCGAGCACTGGGGCGGCATCTTCGCCGCGCACCCCTGGCTCAGCGGCCCCGCCGATAGCTACCTCGGCTTCTGGCGTTCAGGCGGCGGCGCAAGCGGCGAGCACTCGCACGCGATCAATCTGTGGCAGCACCTCGCCCACGTCGTCGGCGCCGGCCGCGTTGTCGAAGTCGACGCAATGCTCCGCTACGTGCGCGATGGTCGCGCCGAGTACGACGACCTCTGCCTGCTTAATCTGCGCACCGAGGGCGGCTTGGTCGGGCGCGTTGTACAGGATGTCGTTACGCGCCCGCACCGCAAGCGCGCCTGCATCCAGGGCCTCGCGGGGGCGGTGGAGTGGGTGAATGGCTACGATGCCAGCGGCGATGCGGTGCGCGTGCTGCGCCCCGGCCACCCGGACACGCTGCACCCCGTGCCCAAGACGCGCCCCGACGACTTTGTCTGGGAGCTGTCGCATATCAGGGCGCAGCTAGAGGGTGGCGCCCCGCCCTCCGGGATCGCCATCGAGCGCGGGCTCGATACGATGCTTGTCGTCGCCGCAGCCCATCGCTCCGAACAGCAGCGCGCTCGTGTCGCCATCAACTATGAGGCCGGCTACGTCGATGGGGCGCTCGTCCCTGCACAGCCGTAGCTCGTGTGGCGTACACACCTAACAACTGAGGATCGTATGAAGCATAGCTTTAACTTTGAGCAGCTCTATGTCTTCGATCTGGCCAATAACCACCAGGGCCAGGTCGATCATGCCCAGCGCGTTATTCGGGAGTTGGGCAAAGTCGCCGCCAGCAACCGCGTGCAGGCGGCCTTAAAATTCCAGTTTCGCCACCTCGATAGCTTCGTCCACCCGGACCATCAGCAGAACAGCTCGAATAAGCACATTCCGCGCTTCCTCTCGACCCGGCTTTCCAAGGAAGCGTATGCGCTGCTTGCCGACGAGGTGCGCGAGGCGGGGATGCTCACCATGTCCACGCCGTTCGACGAGGAGTCCGTCAACACGATCGTCGAGCTCGGGATCGAAATCGTGAAGGTGGCGAGCTGCTCGGCCACCGACTGGCCCCTGCTGGAGGCGATCTCCGAGCACAATAAGCCAGTGATCTTCTCTACCGGCGGCCTGACGCTCAAAGAGATCGACGACCTGGTGAGCTTTTTCGACCACCGGCGCGTGCCCTTTGCGATCATGCACTGTGTCTCGATCTATCCTACCCCGCACCACCAGCTGGAGCTGAACCAGATCGAGCTGCTCCGCCGGCGCTACCCGAACGATGTGATCGGCTTTTCCACCCACGAGAGTCCGAGCGACCTCGCCCCCGCCTATGTCGCTATCGCAAAGGGTGCGCGCATCCTGGAGCGCCACGTCGGCATCCCCACCGACACGATCAAGCTCAACGCCTACTCCTCCACCCCGGAGCAGATCGACGCCTGGATCAAAGCCGCCGAGCAGGCGCGTGTGATCTGCGGCCACGAGCAGCGTCAGCCCGCACCCGCAGAGGAGATCGAGGCCCTCGCCTCGCTCAAGCGCGGCGTGTACGCTCGTAAGCCGCTCAAGGCAGGCGCCGACCTCCAGCGCGAGGATGTCTACTTTGCGATGCCGTGGAGCGAGGACCAGCTCGCCTCGGGCGACTGGACGAGCGGTATTGTCGCCGCCCAGGCGCTCAACAAGGACCAGGCCCTGACGCTCGCGGCGCTCAGCCTGCCGCCGGAGCCTGACACTCAGGTGCTCTTCACCGCGATCCACACGATCAAGGCCATGCTGAACGAGGCCAAGATCGTGCTCAACACCGACTTTGAGGCTGAGTTCTCGCATCACGACGGGATCGCAAACTTCCCCAAGGTTGGGGCGACGCTGATCAGCTGCGTGAACCGCAGCTACTGCAAGAAGCTCGTGATCCAGATGCCCGGCCAGGGCCACCCCGCGCACTACCACAAGCGCAAGGAGGAGACCTTTCAGGTGCTCTATGGTGTGCTGGAGATGGAGATCGACGGCCGGCGCCGCACGCTCTACCCCGGCGATACCCAGCTGCTGCAGCAGGGCGTCTGGCATAGCTTCTGGAGCGATACCGGGGTGATCTTTGAGGAGATCTCTACAACGCACTTCAACGACGACTCGTTCTACGAGGATAAAGAGATCAACCGTCAGGGACGCTCAGTTCGCAAGACGGCTGTGAACCACTGGGGCCGCTACCAGATCTGAGGGCGCTATGGCCGCTCCGCGCTGCGTGGTCTTCGATTTTGATGGTGTCCTCGTCGATTCTAATGCGACGAAGCGGCGCGCCTACTTCGAGATCTTCGCCGACCTCGACCCCACCGGCGAGTTGGTGCGTGCCGCTGTCGCCACCCACGGCGATGGCGACCGCTTCCAGCTTATCGGTGCGATCTGCGAGCGGCTCGTGGCAGCGGGTCAGCTCCCCACGCATGGGGCCACGGCGGCCACGGCGGCCGACTTCGCGACGGCCTATAACGAGATCTGCGAGGAGTTCGCCGCCACCTGCGCCGAGATCGGCGGCGCGTCGGCCGCACTAGAGGTGTTGGCCCCTCGCTGCGCGCTCTACGTCAACTCGGCCACCCCCCAGGCTCCGCTCCGGCGGATCGTCGCACGCCGTGGCTGGGAGCAACATTTCCGCGCGGTGCTCGGCCGACCACGGAGCAAGGTCGAGAATTTGCAGGACGCCCTGGAGCGCGAGGGCCTCGCCCCGCATCAGGCGGTGATGGTAGGCGACGGGCGCCACGACATCGCGGCGGCCAGAACCCTGGGCTGCCGGTTCGTCGGCGTACGCAATTCGTTCAACGACTTCGATACCGCCGGCCTGCCGATGCTCGACGACCTGCACGGCTTGCCGGCGCTGCTCGCAGAGCTCGGGTGGGAGGAGTAGCAGTGCTGCTGGAGCAACGGGTGCTTGTGATCGTGCCAGCTCGCGGCGGGAGCAAGGGCGTTCGGCTGAAGAATATCCAGCCGCTGCGGGGCGTTCCGCTCATCGCCCACCTCGGGCCGATCATGGCCACGCTGCCGTACATTGATCGCTGGGTCGTCTCGACCGACCACCCGGAGATCGCCGAGGTCAGCCGCTCGGTCGGCATCGACGCGCCATTCGTTCGCCCCGAGGCGCTGTCCGGCGACCGGATCAGCGACCTTCAGGTGCTGGCCCACGCCCTTGAAACGATGGAGCAGCTCGACGGGGTGCGCTACGACATTGTGGTGATGCTCCAGCCGACCTCGCCGCTACGCACAGCCGCCCATGTGGACGCAACTATCCGCAAGCTGGCCGATGAGGGCTGGGACGCGGTCTGGACGGTCTCGCCAACCGATCTGAAGTACCACCCGCTTAAGCAGCTGGCGCTCGGCCCCGACGGTGCAATGCGCTACTTCGACGAGCGCGGGGCGGCGATCATCGCGCGGCAGCAGCTCGCCCCGGTTTTCCACCGCAACGGCGTAGCGTACGCCTTCAGCCGGGCCTGCCTGCTCGATCAGCACACGATTATGGGCGCCCGCACCGCCGCCGTGGTGATCGAGGAGCCGATGGTCTCGATCGATACCCTGGACGACTTTGTGCGCGTCGAGGCGGCGTTGCAGGCGCGGGGCGAGCGATGAGCGCGACCCACCAGGCTGAGCGGCCGCTGCTGGGGCCGGCGTTCACGCTGGAGACGCCACGGGTGCGCCCACTTACGCCAATCCAGACCAGGATGCGCGATGCGATCCTTGCAGCAGAGCAGCCCGACGACTACGAGCAGGTCGCCTGTTGCTGCGGCGTCGCGGGCGACGAGCTTGTGCTCTCACAGGTGGAACGCCACGGTCTGCCCTATCGCAAGGTGGCGTGTCGCGTCTGTGGCTTGCTGCGGGTAACACCGCGCTGGACGGCTGCGCGCTACGCGCGTTTTTACGAGCACGAGTATCGCGACCTTTACAACCCGGTCGTCGGCTCCAAAGAGCAGTTCGCCCGTGAGCTGACTCGCTCGCCGTGGCTAGGCGCCCTGGCCGCATGGGTTGTGGCGGGCAATAGCCGCTTTGGTGCAGCGCATGCTCCCCCGCGCATCGTTGAGATCGGTGCGGGCGGCGGATGGAACCTGGGCCTGCTGCCTGCAACCTGGGAGCGGATCGGCTACGATGTCGACCGGGAGTATTTGGCGATCGGCGAGCGCCTGTTCGGCTGTACAATGCGCTATGGATTTGTGGCCGACGCCAGAGACGACGTTGCGAGCGCCGGGCTGGTGTTGCTCTCGCACGTTGTCGAGCACTTCTCCGACCCGGTGGGCGAGTTGGGCATGCTTGCGCAGGCCATGCCGCCCGATGGGCTGCTATTCATCGAGGTGCCGGGGATCTTTCGCATCCATCGGACAAATCTGGATGTGATGTCCTACATGCAGAATGCCCACACCTTCACGTTTTGCGCCGATACGCTGCGCGCGGTCTGCGAGCAGGCCGGGCTCGAAGTGCTGGACATCGACGAGACGGTGCGCGCGATCTGCCGACCGTTGCAGGGCGCGCAGCGGCCTGCGGGAGCCGGACACGCCAAGCTTGCTGCGAACACGGCCACCTATCTGCAACGCTGCGAGGTAGGCTATCGAGCGATGATCACGCTCGCCCGCATTCCGCTGCTTGGCCGCTTGCTTGCGGCTGGCTGGCGGCGCAGCTACTTTCCACTGCTTAACAGGACAACCAGGGCGTAAGCCAGGGTGTCGGGCTGAAGCATATGCAGCCTTCTCGGGGGACGCCCTAGTGAAAATGGCACGTCAGGGCGCGTCAATTTTTCTTTCGAACTGGGCGGTGCTTGTCGTGCAGCTCGTGACGTCAGTGCTGGTGGCCCGCACCATCGGCGCCGAGCTGAAGGGCGTTCTGGCGCTGCTTACCGGCACGGTCGCGCTGATCGCGATGCTCGGCCAGCTTGGCTTGCCCGCAGCAGCCATCTACTTCGCCCGCAGCGACACCTACAATGTGCGGACGATTCTCGCCAGCTTCAGCCTGGTCGTTGTCGCGGTGACAGTGCTTGCCTACCTGCTGGTAGCTCTGCTCCGCGTCAGTTTTATCACACTCTTTATGGCTGGGGCTGCCTTGAGCGATGCTGAGATCTGGCTGACTATTGCCGCACTGCCGGCGATTATGTTCTACCAGTTTCTGGCATCGCTCCTGGTCGGCACCGGCGACGCCGCAGCCTACCGGCGGCTGACAATCGGCTTCGGCCTGCTCAACGCCGGGCTGACGGTGCTGCTCGTAGTTGTGCTGCGGCTGGGAGTGGTGGGGACGCTCTGGGCTGCGCTGATCTCCTACACCTTTGTCGTCGGCCTATCGCTCAACAGGCTGCTCGGCAGCATCGCAGGAGAAACGGTTGCGCCTGGCCTGGCGCCACTTGGCGTGATGCTCCGCTTTGGGCTGCAGCAATATGCTGGTACTGTCGGCTCGCAGCTCTTCAAACGGGCGGATATCTACCTGCTCGCGCTTTTCCTTGACACTACAGCAGTTGGCATTTACTCTGTCGCGCAGACGGCGTACGAGGCTGTTCTAAGCATTCCGCGGGCGATCAACGCGCTGATCGCCGGCGAGGTGGCAGGTGGCAAAGGCGCCTCCTCCGAGCAGATGGTCGCTAGCACCGCCCGCAACGTCCTTTGGCTGATGAGCGCGGTGACGCTCGGGCTGATCTGCGTAAGCCCCCTAGCAGTGCCGCTCTTCTACGGGCCAGCCTTCCAGGCCTCTGTCCTGCCGATGATAATCCTGCTCTGCGCCGCAGTATTGGTGGGACTAACCTCGACTCTGCAGGCCTACTTCCTCGGTGTCGGACGCCCAGACCTAAACGGGCTCTACCCGATGGTGAGCGGAGGGGTGAATCTCATTCTTAGTCTGCTCTTGATCCCGGTAGCCGGCGCGGCGGGCAACGCCCTGGCAACGTTACTCGCCGCCTTCTGTCTGCTCGCGCTGACAATGCGCAGCTTCCGCCACCTGTCTGGCCTGCCCATCAGTGTGCTCTGGCAGATCCGCCAAAGCGATATTACTGGCTGGCGCACCGCACTGCGGTCGGCGGTGCGCCGCCTGTAGGCGCAACCCACGCGGTGCGCCGCAT
>JAYUYB010000660.1:0-3098 GCA_043752655.1 Chloroflexota bacterium | reverse complement strand
TGCAGGCCGAGGGCTACAGGTAGAAGGGACACCGTCGGGGCGCCCTCCTAATGTTTCGAGGATCGTGTAGCGGCGCCCCTCGCGGGCGCCCCTCGTGGGCGTCCTCCCAGCGTACCCAAGGATCACGTAAGGGCGCCCCTCGTGGGCGCCCCAAGGAGCTCAGCGATGCCCCTAGACCCCGCAACCATCGAGGATCTAGCCCAGACCTACCTACGTGCCGAGCGCGACGCCGCCCCTGTGGCCCCGTGGCGCGAGCGCCACCCCGAGCTCACCGAAGACGACGTTTATGTCGTCCAGTCGGCCCTGCTGCGCCTGCGCCAGGAGGCTGGCGGCACTCTGGCGGGCTGGAAGGCGGGCGCCACCAACCCCGGCGCCCAGGCGAACTTCGGCCTCACCCAGGCCGTCTACGGCCGCTTGCTCGCCGAGATGCGCCTCGCCGACGGCGACGCCGTGCCCACGGCTGCCCTCATCCACCCGCGCCTAGAGTGCGAGGTCGCCTTCGTGATGGCCCACGACCTCACGGGTCCCGGCGTCACGCCTGAGTTAGCACTTGCCGCCGTGGCGGGCGCCGTGGCCGCCTTCGAGCTCGTCGATTCGCGCACCACAGGCTGGGCCGCCAAAATGCCTGAGATGATCGCCGACAACGTCTTCCAAGCTCGCTACCTGCTCAGCGGCCAGCTCGTGCCCGTGGCAGGCCTCGACCTCGTAAATCTTAGTGTGGTCCTCCACAAAAACGGCGCAGAGGTGGCCCGCGCCACGGGCGCCAGCGTGCTCGGCAACCCCGCCAACTCCCTGGCATGGCTCGCCAACCGCCTCGCCGAGCACGGCCACAGCCTGCGCGCCGGCCAGATCGTGCTCGCCGGCTCCCTCACCCCTCTCATCCCCTGCGCCCCCGGCGACAGCTTCACCGCCACCTTCGATCACCTCGGCCCCATCCACCTCAGCTTCACCTAGTACGGGCGCCCCTGGCGGGCGCTCTCATAGGATCGCGTCGGGGCGCCCACGAGGGGCGCCCCATCTGCGTAATCTGCGTAATCTGCGGATAATGCCTCAGCGCTTGCCCAGCATCCTCCCAAGCTCATTCTGCGCCTCCAGCGCCTTCTGCGCCGCCTCCTGCCAGGTCGCCATGATCTTCTGGGCCTGGCCCATATCCCAGCTCTGGGCCATCGTGCCTGGCTCCGCCTGCTTCAGCAGATCGAACCAGCTCTCCGAGAAGCGCACCTGCGTCTCCGTCCAGCTGCGCGTCATCTCCAGCATCTGGCGCGTCCACTCCACCATGCTCGTCGGCATGCTCGGCATCCCCGGCATGCTCGGCATGCTCGGCATCGTCGACATGCTCGGGGCGCTCGGCATGCTCACCGCGGCCGCCGCCACGCCCTCTGCCCACAGCCTCGTCAGCTCGTTCTGCGCCTCCAGCGCCTGCCGTACCGTGCCGCGCCAGCTCTCCACCGTCTTCTGCCAGGCCTCCGGGCTCTGAGGCGAGCTCGTCAGCTGCATCGAGCTCGCCCACGTCTCCCAGACCTTCTGCTGCGAGCCGCTCCAGCTCTTCATCATCTCATTCGCCTGCTTCGACCAGTCCATCGGTTTCCTCCTTATATGACGCGCCCAGTACACTGTGGGGCCAGCAATTGGCCGGAAATCTGTGGCATCTGTGGACAATATGCCCGCCGCGTATGCTAGCCACATCGTTGTCGCTCGTGGTACTATTGCAGCCTAGTGGGCAAGGTTACAGCCGAGTTACGCTCGTTCCCAGCGCATCACAATGCCGTACATGCCTGTCACCGAACTGTCATCTTTCGCCGACACGGTACCTATTGACTATTGAGGCCCGCCGTGCCAGGCGCCTATAATCACGGTACAAGTTTGTAGCCGCAGAGAGGGTGTATGCCTCACAAAGCCTCAGCCCAGTCAGTCGTCGAGATGGCCTTCGTACTCCCCATCCTCCTTATTGCGCTCTTCGGCATCATGGAGTTTGGCTACATGATCTTCGCCTACTCCACGATCTCTCAGGCGGCCCGCAACGGCGCCGAGCGCGCCGCCCAGCTCCCGCCTTACGAGACCTGGCTTGGCTACAAGACGGCCCCGCCCGCCGACGCCGACTACCCTGGCTGGCGCGGCGACCCCTGCGTCAACGCCGTGATGGAGTCCATCGAGAGCGATACCACCATCTTCAACGGCCAGGTCAACGAGGACCGCAACGTAGCTGATTTTGTGACGATCAGCTATCCCACCAGCAAGACCCGCAACCTCGTCGCCCGTGGCCCCATCCAAGTGTCGATCAGCTACCCCGTGAGTGGCCTTACACCGCTCTTCCAGCTGCTGAACCTCAACGGGAACGGCACTATTACGCTCCGGGTTACGCAGCGCCGCTCCCTGGAGAATCTCGGCAACGACCCCACCAAGCCCAAGGGTGTGGCCTGCGCCGAGAATATGGCTCGCTACCGCGAGCTTTACCCGAAGCCTTAGGTCGGAAGAGAGCAGAACTATGCTGCACAAACATCGCCGTGCCGGCGGCCAGGCCCTCGTCGAGTTCACTCTCGCCGCAACGCTGATCTTCTTCCTGCTCGCTGCCGCCGTGGATCTCGGCCTAATCTTCTTTACCCTTCAGGGGATGCGTACCGCCGCCCAGGAGGGCGCCGCCTTCGGAAGCTACCCTGTGCAGGTGCTGAATAGCGATGGCAGCATCAACAGCGTCGATCTGAATTACCTAGAGATCCGCGACCGCGTGCGTAATTCCAGCGGGACCGGCAGTGGCGGCTTCGCTAACCTCCAGGATCTCGACAACAATGGCATCCTTGATCGCACCGAGACCAGCCAGGCCCACACCAACTCCAAGGACACCGGCGCCTGGATCTACGTCCAGCTCCTTGGCGGCTCGAACCCCGCCAATCTTACCAGCACCTGTGCCACCAGCACGCGCGGCACGGGCATGCAGAACGGCGGCAAAAATTGCTGGATCCGCGTCAGGGTGCGCTACACCTATCGCTTCCAATTCCCACTCGCCCCGTCGTTCGCCGACACCGTACAGCTTGAGGTTTTGCAGACCATGCCGATCCGCAGCTCGTATTACAACGGGTAATAACGTCGTAGCTATCAAT
>JAYUYB010000659.1:0-3106 GCA_043752655.1 Chloroflexota bacterium | reverse complement strand
ACCTGCACCGCACGTGGGATGTAGCCCCGCTCGTTGAGCTTGTCGCGAATCTCTTCCATCGATTTCTGCCCAAGGTTACGCACCGAGAGCAGCGCCTTCTCGTCCATCTGCAGCACCTGCCCGACCTTGGTGATGTCGGCGCGCTTCAGGCAGTTGTAGGTACGTGTCGAGAGATCGAGATCCTCGATCGGCGTGTCGTACACATCGGCCGGGATGGTCAGGCCCTCAGGCACAGGCTGATCATCTACCTCCACCGCTATACGGTTGAAGTCGGCGATTGTCTGGCTATACTGGACCAGCACGCCAGCCGCGTGGCCGAGCGCGTCGCCGGGCTTCACGGTGCCGTCCGTCCAGACTTCGAGCAACAGCCGGTCGAAGTCGGTGGCCTGACCGATGCGCGTATTTTCTACGATGTAGTTCACACGCGGCACTGGCGTGAAGATCGCGTCCACAGGAATCTCCCCGATCGGCACCATATCGCGCTGGTCGGCCGAGAGATACCCCTTGCCGCGCTCCACGGTCAGCTCCACCTCAAGGCGCCCGTCGTCCGCATCAATGGTACAGATGTAGTGGTCCGGGTTTACCACATCCACGCCAGTCGGCACGGCCACATCGGCCGCAGTCACGCGGCCAGCGCCGCGCTTGGTGAGCAGCATTCGTACGGGGAGCTCGCTTGCGGAGCGCACACGAATGCCCTTGATATTCAGCACGAGCTCGGTCACATCCTCACGGACGCCCGCAAGCGTGGCAAACTCGTGATACACACCCTCGATCTTGATCCGCGTCACGGCAGAGCCAGGCATCGACGAGAGCAGGACCCGCCGCAGCGCGTTGCCCAGGGTATGGCCATAGCCGGGGTCGAGGGGCTCGATCTTAAAGCGCCCGTAGTTCTCGGCCGCCGACACGACTTCAATTTTAGGCATGGCGATGTCCAGCATGGCACGCCTCCATATAACAATTGCGCGACTGGAGATTGCAGATCGACCGCCGGGCAGTGCCCGTTTCAGCGATCTGTAGTCAACAAGCTGCAATCAACAAGCTGTCTTAGCGGCTGTAGAACTCGACGATCAGCTGCTCGTTGATCCCGCCCTCTGCGTCCTCGCGCCGCGGCAGCGACACAATCGTGCCCGAAAGCTCAGCGGCGCTCAGGCGCAGCCAGTCGGGCGCACGATACTTATTCAGCTCGCCGCTATCAACCAGATTCTTGAAGTAGGCGAGGCGTCGACTCTCGGGGCGCACCATAATCACCTGGCCGACCTTGAGGGTGTAGGAGGGAATGTTAGTCTTACGACCGTCAACCGTAATATGCCCGTGCGTCACCAGCTGGCGAGCCTGAGCGCGCGTAGTGGCCAGGCCAAGCCGATAGACAACATTATCGAGGCGACGCTCAAGCAGGCTCAAGAGATACTCGCCCGTCACACCACTGCGGCGCGAGGCTTGCTCGAACACGCGGCGGAACTGGCGCTCCAGCAGCCCGTAGATATACTTCACCTTTTGCTTCTCCAGCAACTGGAGGCCGTAGTCCGACACCTGACGGCGCCGCGCATTCGGGCCATGCTGGCCGGGGGGAAAGGGGCGCTTGGTGAGGATGCGCTGACCCTTCTCAGAGATGCCAATGCCAAGCCGACGGCTAATTTTGCCGACGGGACCGGTATATCGCGCCATGGTCTAGCAATCCTTCCTTACGCGGGCGACAAACAGCTGTATGCCCGCTCTGGTTTTTCTGCGGCGAGATGGGCGCTTGTTGCGACGCTCTACTAGAGCATCTTTCCCGCAGTGGGCGCCAGGGCCGTGGCCCCGCGGTACTAGCTGCGGTCGTCCCGCCGTTAAATTGTTCACGTACCGCCACGCGCAGCGGCGCGGCAGGCCCGTCGCTACACGCGACGGCGCTTCGGGGGGCGACAGCCATTGTGCGGAATGGGCGTCACGTCCGTGATCGCCGACACCTGCAGGCCGGCCGACTGGAGCGAGCGGATCGCCGCCTCGCGGCCCGAGCCAGGACCCTTCACAAAGACCTCAAGCGAACGCATGCCATTCTCCATCGCCTTACGAGCGGCGATGTCGGCTGTAACTTGGGCGGCGTAGGGTGTGCTCTTACGCGAGCCCTTGAAGCCGTTCTGCCCAGCGCTCGCCCAGCAGATCACAGCGCCCTGCGGGTCAGTGATCGTGACAATCGTGTTGTTAAATGTGCTCATCACGTGGGCCTGGCCGCGCGGCACATTCTTGCGCTCGCGGCGCTTGCCACGCTGCCGGGAGGCCGCCCCACCTGCTTTTTGTCCCTTTGGAGGCATTCCGTTCTCCTTGCTTCGCACACGCTAACCACAGGAGGCACAAGCCACCTGCGGGCAGTAGAGCCGCTGCATGCAGCTTACTTCTTCGCCTTCTTCTTGATGCCGATTGCCTGGCCCTTACGGCCGCGGCGCGTGCGCGCGTTGGTGCGGGTGCGCTGCCCGCGAACCGGCATGCCGCGGCGATGCCGCAGGCCCCGGTAGCAGCCAATGTCCATCAGGCGTTTGATGTTCAGCTGCACCTCGCGGCGCAGGTCACCCTCAACGCGATACTCGCGATCAACGACCTCACGGATGCGACCGACTTCTTCCTCGGTCAGGTCGCGCACGCGGGCCTCCGCGTTCACGTTGGCCTTACGCAGGATGTCCGTGCCATTCGAGCGCCCGATCCCAAAGATGTAGGTGATCGAGATCCCGATCTTCTTGTTGCGGGGAATGTCAACCCCAGCGATACGTGCCATGAAGTTCCTCTAGCGATAAGCTCAGCGGTGAGACAACTGCCTCACAACCTGTGAACGTCCTTAGCCCTGGCGCTGCTTATGCTTCGGCGTACGCGAGCAGATCACACGGATCACACCCTTACGCTTGATCACCTTACAGTACTCGCAGCGCGGCTTAACCGAAGCTCGTACCTTCATACCCGCGTCCTCCATGCGACGACACTCGCGCCGTCGGTACGTGCTGCGTTCGACAACAGCCTTTTGCAATACAGACTACTTATAGCGATACGTGATGCGCCCACGGGTCAGATCGTAGGGTGAAAGCTCAACCAGCACCCGATCACCCTTCAGAATACGAATATAGTTCATCCGCATCTT
>JAYUYB010000658.1:0-3124 GCA_043752655.1 Chloroflexota bacterium | reverse complement strand
AGACGCCGGCGAGCTCCTTGGGCAGCACAACGACGGCGCGGGCGATCTCGGCCATTGCGCGGCGCACGCGGCGGCGCGAGGCGCGGGGCAGCAGGATGAGGGGCGCGGAGGCGACGGTGAGGAACATGCGGGCGCTGCCGCCGACGAACGCGGCCGCGATCTCGAACAGACCATCGCGCTCGCCGCGGAGGATCGAGCCTTCTTGGTAGTTAGTCACTAGTGGGACTCCTTTTGGTACAAGCGAACCGGGGACGGGGGCTTCCAGAGCAGGCGGCGCTACGTGGGGCGCGTTGCGCTGTGAGCGGACTTGTACCCTGTACCCTGTCCGCTGCACCCTTGCTCTAGCCGACGGCCATCTCGTCGTGCGGGGCGTGCGGGGCGTGCGGGGCGGCTGCGGCTGCCGCTGCTGCGGGGTCGTCGGTCTCGGCGGCCCAATCCTCGATCGCGGCGCCGGCCACATCGGCGAAGTCGCGCGGCAGGCTGGCGAAGGCGTACATCAGCTCCTGGGTGGCGTTACGCATGTGGCCGCGCGTCTCGGTCGGGAGCAGCGCGAACGGCAGCGTGAAGACCGAAAAGCCCAGCCGAACCACACCGCCGCCGAACTCCATGGCCGACTCCATGAAGCTGTCGTTCCGTCGGGTGCGAACGCTGCGCACCCGCACCTCACCCATTGGCTCCGTCATTGCTGTCCTCCTTATGGCCTACGCGCTTAACCGAAATAGCCGCCCACCAGAAAGGCCGACACGAACTGGATGAGCGCCACGAAAGGGTTGCTGGATAAGAGATAGCGGACGTAGTTCTTCTGGCTTGGGTCTTGGTACAGCTTCGCCTGGTTGTAGATCGGCACGATGATCGACAGCAGGATGAAGGCGGCAACCCAGTAGTGGCCCCAGACGATCGCCAGCGCCATGAGCATAATCTGGGCCAGATTGATGGTTGCATAGGCGACAAGCAGCGTGCGCTTAACGCCGATCGCCACCGCGAGCGATTGCAGGCCATGGAGCCGATCGCCCTCGACGCTCTTAATATCGTTGAGGAAGAGCAGCCCGGCGGCGAGCGCGCCGTTGATCCAGGCGACCGTAATGCTCTCCCAGGTGATCGGGGCGAAGATGACGTGCCCGGCGATCCAGCTCATGCTCACGTAGCCGAGGCCCACGGCGGGCGGGCCGAGCCAGAAGTGGCGCTTGAGCTTGATCGGCGGCATGCTGTAGATCACCGAGAGCACGAGCCCGAACAGCGCCAGCAGCGGGATGAGCGGGTTGCCAAAGAGCAGCGAGACGCCGAGCGTGGCGCCGCCCAGGAAAATCCAGTTGGCGCGGGCCTCGCCAAGCGTAACGATACCGGCGGGAATGGGCCGACCCGGATCGTTGATCGCGTCGAGGTCGCGGTCGTAGTAGTCGTTGATACTCTGGCTGAACCCGGTGCCGAGCGGCCCGGCCATCAGCGCGCCAAGCATGGCCAGAGCCCAGTGGCGCGGGCTGCCCCACTGGAAGCCCAGCGCCTGGCCGGAGGCGATCGCGCCGCAGAGACAGACGATCAGTGGCGAGATCCATGTCACCGGGTCGGCCAGATCGATATGGGCCCGGATCTTTTTCCCTAGCGGAATGTGGGTCTGCTGCTTGGATGCCGTGATCATTGTGTGCCGCCTACGCCTTCACCGCCTGGTAGAGCACGTGGTCGTAGGCTGTATCGAAGCTGATGTCGGTGAAGCCAAGCTGCGTGAGCAGGCCAGGATAGATCGCGTGGTCTTTGAAGTCGAGCACGGAGAAGCCCATGCCGACGCCGCAGAGATAGTGGGTGAGATAATCGTAGTTGGGCTTGTGCGGGTCGCTGATCACCATGTCGAGCACCAGCACGCGCCCGCCGCTGGGCAGCGCATCGTAGGCCTTCTGGAGCAGCATGGTGCAGAACTGCGGGTTCATGGGGTAGAGGATGCGCGAGAACAGCACCGCGTCGCCGGCGGGGTACGGCTCGCGGTACATATCCACCGCCACGGGGGTGATCTGCCCGCCGAAGCCGCGCTCGGCCACATTATCGCGCACCAGATCCAGCGCCGAGGGCAGATTGATCAGCGTCACGTCGAGCTCTGGGTGCTTCTCGCACAAGGCTGCGGCAATATCGCCGATCCCGCCGCCCACATCGATCAGGCGCTGCACGCCCTCTAGCTTCGCGGCATCGCGCAGGAACTTGAGCACGAAGTGCAGGTTCGAGCGGTGGATCGTCTCGTAGAAGACGCTGTCGTCGCGGGTGCGGGGGGGGTGCGGGATCTGGCTGGTAAAATCCAGCTTGCCGCGCGTCACATCGGCGAGGCTGCCATAGTAGCTATGGATCAGGTCGGACATATAGCTCACGAAGGGCAGCATGGTAAGGTTGCGATGCTCATCCTCGGCGGTAAAAAACTGCTGGGAGAGCGGTGTGATCGCCCAATCGCTCGCGACGGGCTGCACGAGCCCGATCTGGGCCATGGCGACGAGCAGGCGCTCCAGGCGCTGGGGCACGCTGCCTGTCTGCTCGGCGAGCGAGGCGACCGACTGGGGGCCGGCGGCAAGGGCCTCGAAGAGCCCGAGCTCGTAGGCCGCCTTGACGACGAAGAAATCCACCGGGCCCTTGAAGATCATATCGTAGGCCCGCTCGGTGGCGCAGTGCAGAGCCTGATCGTCGGTCATGCATTGGCAGTTCGGGCGGCAGCGGTACTGGGTTGCTGTAGCGGTCATTGGCCTGGAGACTTTCTTAAGAGGGGCGCCCATGAGGGGCGCCCTTACCGGGTCTGAGAGGGAGCGTCCACGAGGGGCGTCTGTTCTGAGGTTGGGGCGCCCACGAGGGGCGTCTTTACTCGATTAAGTAGGGGCTGGGCGAAGATGGGCAGGTAGCTGAACCACCAACTCACGTAGCCGAGCCAGGCGAGACTGCGGTGGATGCGGCGGCGGCGGGCGTCGCTGCCGAGCGTATGCCCCCAGCGATGCCCGGTGATCATGGCGCCAACCATGCCGATGGTGGGCAGGGGGCCGCTGAGCATGAAGTAGATCTTAAGCCAGCGCGGCTGGTGCTGGCCGCCAAAATCCTGCTCGCGGAAGAGCCGCCCTACGCCCACCGTGGCCACCAGGCCATTCATCAGCCAGTCGAG
>JAYUYB010000657.1:0-3130 GCA_043752655.1 Chloroflexota bacterium | reverse complement strand
GCTCCGATGGACCGTCGTTACGCACTCGTGCCGCTCCTGAGCCTTCTGACGCTAGCCTGGGCACTGGCCTGGCCAACGCCTGCCCAGGCGCGGGCCGTGCTGCTGCGAAGCGATCCGCCCGATGGGGCCGTCGTAGCCGCTGCGCCCCGCCGTCTGCAGCTCTGGCTCGACCAGGCCGCCGTGATCGAGCCGGGCGCCGTGAGCCTGGCCGACGCAGCAGGGCAGACCGTCGCCCTCGCGGATGTTCGCGCCGAGAGCTACCGGCCTGCCGAGGCGGGGCTGGAGGCAAACTTCAACCCGTCCTTTTTGTTCATCTGCTCGCTGGGGCTGAGCCCCTACCCGACGGCGGTAACGGTGGATCTGCCCGCCCTAGCCCCCGGTGCCTACAGCCTGAGCTGGCGCGCGCTCGCCCTCAACGACCGCCGTGAGAGCGCAGGCAGCCTCGTCTTTGTGGTGGACCCCGGCACAGCCACCGACGTGACCCCTGAGGCGCAGAGCTTTACCAGCACCGCCGACGACCTGCTTGTGACGCTGGCGCTCAGGCCGAACCTGCCGGGCGCGAATTTCATCAGCGTGCGGGCCGCCCCGCTGCGCCGACCGATCCGCGCGCCGCTCACAGGCGTCACGCTGCGCCTCACGGGCCCTGGCGGCGCTACACACGACGTTGTGGCAACTCTGGCGCCCGACGGAACCTACCAGGCCGCGGGAGAGCTGATCGACCGACCCGGCCCCTGGGTGGCCGAGGTGCAGGTTGGGCGCGGCGCCGCACCCGCCACCAGCGTGCGAATCGCCTGGGACGTGCCGAGCCCGACGGGCCAGGGCGCACTGCCCTGGGCGCCTGTAGTCCTAGCAGGAGCCGGCGTTGTCTACGGCGCGCTCTACACGGCGCGGAGATGGGCGCGGGCCACGCGCGCCCGCAATTAGGCCGAAGCCTGAGCATTACTATTCAATCTATCGCTCGCCGCGCCATGCGCGGGGCGAGCCCACACCCATGAGACGTCTTCCTCCCATCTTCATCATCGCGGCGCTGCTGGCGCTGCTCGCAACCCCCGGCGCCCAGCAGGCTGCGGCGATGGGCCGCCTCGACCCGGCCCTCGCGGCGCGGCTCCAGACGGCGCCCGCCGACCAGACCGCCGTGATTGTGCTGCTCGCGGATCAGGTTGACGCCAGGACGATCAGTGGCCAGAGCCGACGCGAGCGCTGGCGCAACCTCGTAGCAGCCCTGCGCGCGAAGTCCGACACCACCCAGACGACGCTGCGGCGCGATCTGCGGCGCTGGCTTCGGGACGGCAGCGTCTCGGCGTTCACCCCGCTCTGGGGCATCAACGCCATCGCCGTGACGGCCAGCGCCCCAGTTGTTACGGCCCTCGCAGGGTACGCGGGCGTGGCGCGGGTGCTCCCCGACACGACGATCAGCGCCCCGCCCCGCCCGGCGGCGGGCTCGCTCCCCACACCGAGCCTGGAGATGATCCAGGCGCCGGCGCTCTGGGCCCTCGGCTATTATGGCCAGGGCGTCGTGGTCGCGAACCTCGACACGGGCGTTGACGCCAGCCACCCAGATCTGGCCCCGCGCTATCGGGGCGGGAGCAATAGCTGGTTCGACCCGTATGGTCAGCACAGCGCGCCCTACGACCCGAACGGGCATGGCACCTGGACGATGGGCGTGATGGTTGGCGGCGACGCGAGCGGCTATGTGGTGGGTGCTGCGCCCCAGGCTACCTGGATCGCGGCGAAGATCTTCAACGACAGCGGCACCGCCACCACCAGCGCGATCCATCTGGCCTTCCAGTGGGTGCTCGACCCCGACGGCAGCCCGGCCACCGACGACGCACCGGCGGTGGTCAACAGCTCGTGGGCGGCCGGCAGCGTCGGCTGCGACCTCAGCTTCGCCCAGGATATCCAGAACCTGCTGGCCGCCGACATCCTCCCAGTGTTCGCGGCCGGCAACGGTGGCCCCAGCGCGGGCAGCGGCGCCAGCCCGGCCAACAACCCTGGCGCCTTCGCCGTGGGCGCTCTCGACGAGACGGGCGTGGTGCTCAACCTGAGCGCCCGTGGGCCAAACAGCTGCGGCGGCGATCCATACCCGGCGCTTAGCGCCCCTGGCTCGAATATCATCACCACAGACATCTTCGGTGGCTATTACACGCCCTCGGGCACGTCGCTCGCGGCGCCCCAGGTGTCCGGTGGCCTCGCCTTGCTCCTGAGCGCCTTCCCCAGCCTAACGGCCGAGCAGCAGCGCACAGCCCTGCTTCAGAGCGCCGTCGACCTCGGTGCGATAGGAACCGACAGCGACTACGGCGCGGGGCGGCTCAACCTGGCCGCAGCTTATCAGGTTCTTGCGGGCAGTGCCCCGCCCACGCCAACCCAGGCCGCGAGCACGCCCACAGCTACGAGCACAGCCACGGCCACGGCCACAGCTACGAGCACAGCCACGGCCACGGCCACGGCGACGAGCACAGCCACCGCCACGAGCACGGCCACCGCCACGAGCACGGCGACGGCGACCCGCACCGTCGCACCCGCCACAGTTACTAGCACGCCCACAGCGGCCAGCACGGCCACGGCGACCGCCACCCGCACCGTCGCACCTGCCACCGCCACTCTCACCGCCGCTCCGCCCACGGCGACCAGCACGGCCACCGCCACCACAGTTCCTGCAAATGACGCCCTTTTCTCGGATGATTTCGAGAGCGGCAGCCTGAGCCGCTGGTCCGCCGCAGCGACGAGCAAGGGCAAACTGAGCGTGACCAATGCCGCTGCGCTCGCCGGCACGCGTGGGATGCAGGCCCAGCTCAGCGGCACAAACCAGCTGTACGTGGCCGACACGACTCCCGCCGCCGAGGCGAGCTACCGGGCGCGCTTCAGCTTCGACCCGAACAGCATCAGCGCGAGCACCGGCCAGAACCATAATCTGTTCACTGGGCTCGCCAGCTCTGGGAACAGCATCTTCCGGGTGCAGTTCACGCGGACAGATACAGGCTACCAGGTGCGCGTCGGCCTGCGCACAAATGCAGGCGGCGAGCTCTTTACCGCTTGGTCCCCCATCAGCGACGCGCCCCATACGCTTGAGCTGCGCTGGCAGGCGGCCAGCGCCGGCGCGATCACGCTCTGGCTCGATGGGAGCCTCGCC
>JAYUYB010000656.1:0-16514 GCA_043752655.1 Chloroflexota bacterium | reverse complement strand
GTGGCTGCGCCGGGTCGCCTGCCTCGGCCATTGCGAACGAGGCGTAGACATCCTGGATACTCTGCTGGAAGATCGCCAGCAGCAGCGCCTCTTTGCTTGCAAAGTGGCTGTACATTAGGCCCTGGGCCACGCCCGCCGCCTCGGCGATCAGCTTGACGCTGGTGCGCTCGTAGCCGTTGGCGCCAAAAAGGCGCAGCGCGGCGCCGATGAGCTTCGCGCGGCTTTCATCACGCAGGCTCTGGTTCTGCTGCACGCTTCGTGGTGACATAAGCCTCATTTATGAATGAACGTACATTCAATATACAGGCCTATCAGGCGGCTGTCAAGCCCCGCGCTGACCAAGCAGTTATTTAGCTCACCGCATAGGTCACGCCATGTTCATCAGCACTGGGTACTGTAGAAGCGTGCTTTGCCTCTATGCGTATGGGAGCTACGAACTATGCCTCGTCTGGAGCGCCAACTAACCTGGCTGGCCTACCTGATCCTAGCGCTCAGCGTGCTGCTCATTCTGCACCTGACACTGGAGCCCTATACATTTCGTTTCGGGGAGCTCTGGGCGTCTGCGAGCCCGCTCACGCTTATGGGCCGCTTTCTGGGTGGGCTAAGCGACCCCGAGGACGCGATCAATAATTATGTGCTCTTCATGCCGCTCGGCTTTGCTATGGCCTGTCTGCTCCAGGGGCGCGTTTCACGGCCCCTGGGTCTGCTTGCCGCAATCGGCGTCGGCGCAGCGCTCTCGCTGGGCGTCGAGCTGCTCCAGCTTTTTCTGCCCGGACGCATATCGACCATACTTGATGTCCGCTCAAACAGCCTTGGGAGCGGCATGGGGTGGGGGCTCTGGCTGGCCACCCAGCTCTGGCTCAGCTCACGCCGTCGGCTCAGGCTCGGCCTGCTTGCCTACCTGGCCCTGGCGCTGCTCGCACTCTTCACCGTGCCGGTGGACAGCACCCTGAGCTCCTGGGATCGCTCGTTTGCGCTCCACGTCGGCAATGAGCAGAGCGGCGATCGGCCCTGGCAAGGTGCCGTGACCCGCCTCCAGCTCGCGGATCATGTGCTCACTGCGGATGCGCTGGCGGCAGCAGCCTCGTCGGCCCATACCTCCGCCACCCTGCTGGCCGACTACGTCCCGAGCGAGCTGGGCGGGCTTGTGGATCGCACGGGCCAGCAGCCTGCCCTGCTGCCACAGCAGCGCGAGGATGGGACGACGTGGTTGACAACCGGCACTGCCGTGCGCCCCCTTACCGAGCGGCTGGCCGCAACCTCGCAGTTTACGCTGATCGCCACTGTGGCTACGGCCAGCCCGTCTCAGTATGGCCCCGCGCGTATCATCTCGCTCTCGGAGAGTCCTGCCCAGCGCAACTTTACTCTGGGTCAGGCGGGCGACGATCTGGTCTTTCGGCTACGAACGCCCCTGACTGGGCCGAACGGCGTCTGGCCGGAGTTCCGCGCCAGGGGCATCTTCGCCACCACAGCAGCGCAGCGGCTGGTGCTTACCTACGATGGGCAGCAGCTCCAGCTTGCAGTGGACGGGGCGATCTACCCGGTGGTGCTGCGCTTCACACCTGCCTGGGCGCTTATACAGCGCATCATGCCGCCAGAGCTTTTTGCCGGCCTGGTCTCGCTGCTGCCACTTTTGAGCAGCGCGGCGCTGTTGTTGCCACGCCTGATCTGCCTGGCGCTGATCTATCTCCCTGCGGGCCTGCTGCTGGCCGTGCTCGCTGCGGATCAGCGCGTCGGCTCCGAGCGGCGCCGTTGGATACGCACAGGCCTGAGCGCCCTTGCCATGCTGGTACTGTTTCAGGGCAGCTGGATAGCCGTCAACGGAGCCTTCAACCTGCTCGAAGATCTGGCCATGGGCCTGCTGCTGTTTGGCGCCGCCTTCGCCCTGTTCAACGCCCGCGCCGCGCTCCCTAGCCATGCCTGAGCCCTGGCGCGCCCCAGCGCGGCGGCACATGGGCTGGAAATCTGCGCAGTCTGTGGCTGAAACGTTCGCTGCGCAGAATACTGCTATCATACAGCCACTGTAGCTGCCTAGACACGGCCCGAGTTTTGTCTGAAGGGGATCCCATGCATGGTGGCGATCTGATCGCGAGTGTGCTGGCGGTCCAGGGCACGCCCTGGCTGTTCACGCTGGTCGGCGGCCATATCTCGCCCATCCTCGTGGGCTGCAAGGCGCGCGGCATCCGCGTGATCGACACGCGCCACGAGGCCACCGCCGTGTTCGCCGCCGACGCCGTGGCCCGCCTTACGGGTCGCCCCGGCGTGGTCGCCGTCACCGCCGGCCCTGGCCTCACCAACACGATCACCGCTGTGAAGAACGCGCAGACCGCCCAGTCGCCTGTGATCCTGCTCGGCGGCGCGGCCGCCACGCTGCTCAAGGGTCGCGGCAGCCTCCAGGACATCGACCAGATGGCGCTGCTGCGCCCGCACGTGAAGTGGGCCGCCACCGCCCGACGCGTCGCAGAGCTTGTGCCGCTACTAGAGCGGGCCTTCCGCGAGGCCCAGGATGGCGTGCCCGGCCCGGTGTTTCTGGAGTGCCCGATCGACCTGCTCTACAGCGAGGCCACGGTGCGCGAGCTGTACGTGGGCGCCGCAAAGGGCCGTAGCCTCGCCGCCCGCGCTACGCGCCTCTACCTTAGCGCCCACGCCAGCCGCCTCTTCGCCGGGGCCGAGCGCGCCCGCCCCGGCCCGCCCATCCTGGCTGAGCCGCCGGTGCCCGCGCCAAAGCTACTGGCCCGCGCCGCCGCCGCGCTCGCCCGCGCCCAGCGCCCGCTGCTGGTCATCGGCTCTCAGGCGCTGCTAGAGGCCGGCTCCGCCAACGCGCTGGCCGAGGCCGTCGAGCGCATCGGCGCGCCGGTCTACCTCTCCGGCGGCGCGCGGGGCCTGCTCGGCCGCGCCCACCCGCTGCTCTTCCGCCATCAGCGCCGCGCCGCCCTCAAGGATGCTGACCTCGTGCTGCTGGCCGGGGTGCCGTGCGACTTTCGGCTCGACTACGGGCGCCCGATCCGGCGCGGGGCCACCTACATCGCCGCCAACCGCAGCCGCGCCGACCTTACGCTGAACCGCCGCCCAAGCATCGCGCTGCTCGCCGACCCCGGCCGCACCCTGCGCGCCCTCGCTGCCATCACACCGCCTGTGGAGCGCTGGCAAGCCTGGCGGGCCACGCTGCGCACCCGCGACAACGCCCGCGAGGCCGAGATCGCCCGCCAGGCCGACGAGCGCGTGGGCCTGATTAACCCGCTCCAGCTCTGCCGCGCCATCGACGCCGCCCTACCAGATAACGCGCTGCTCGTGGCCGACGGCGGCGACTTCGTGGCCACAGCGGCCTACACAGTGGCCCCGCGCGCGCCGCTGCGCTGGCTCGACCCTGGCCCCTTTGGCACGCTCGGCGTGGGCGCCGGCTTTGCTTTGGGCGCGGCCCTCGCCTGCCCCGCGGCCGAGGTCTGGGTGATCTTCGGCGACGGCGCCTTCGGCTACAGCCTGGCCGAGCTCGACACCTTCGTGCGCCACAGCATCCCCCTGATCGCCGTGGTGGGCAACGACGCCAGCTGGGCACAGATCGCCCGCGACCAGCTAGCCATTCTGGGCGACGCCGTGGGTACCACGCTCGCCCCAACCGCGTACCACCAGGCCGCCGCAGGCCTCGGCGCCGCAGGCCTCCTGCTCGACGACCCCGAGCTTGTGAGCGAGACCCTGGCCCAGGCCCGCGCCCTCGCCAAAACTGGCCGCCCCGTCCTGATCAACGCCCGCATCGGCAAGTCCGACTTTCGCAAAGGCTCGCTCTCCGTATAACCACCGCCGCCTGCAACATCCTTGTGATCGAGGACGAGCCGCAGATCCGGCGCTGCTTGCGCGCCTCGCTGGCTGGCAACGGCTGCGCGTGGAGCCGTAGGTGCGTCCTTGCTTAGTGCTCCGCGCCAAACGCCAGCGCCTGCGCCGTCTCCAGCTGCCAGACCGTCACGTCCATGTAGTGGCGGAAGCCAAGTGCGACGTTGATCGCGAGCATGGCCGCGTTGGTCTCGGCGTTATCGGTGCGGATAAAGCGCGCCTCAGGGCGCTCGCGCAGCACGCGCTCCAGGTTGTCTGCCTTAAGCCAGCGGCCCAGGCCGAGGTTGCGATACTCGGGGCGCACGCCCGTGGCGCCCTGCCCGATGATCGTGGGCCGCGCGGGGTTGAGGAATAGCTCGTTGAAGCCGACCAGGTTGCCGCTGGCCTGCTCACGGGCAACGACTGTCCAGCTGCGCTGCCCGCTGGCACTCACGCTCTTGTGCCAGGCCCGTAGCTTCTCCGGCGTCACATGCTGATCTTCCACATCCAGCTCGCCGCGCGGCGCGCTGTTCATCACCTCGCAGAGATCGGCGAAGGGCACGATCAGCTCCTCAGGGTAGACGTGATCCCAGAACAGCAGCTCGAAGCCGACCGCTCGCTCGGCGGCATGCGCCTGCCAGTCGCGCAGCAGCTCGCGGTCCAGCTCGGCCAGCACAAGCTGGCTGTGGCGCTCCACCAGACCTGTCTTCGCCTCCGCCGCCTGCGCAAAGGCCGCCCCGGCCGGCAGCTGGCTGTAGCTATAGCCAAGCAGCAGGCGGCGCTCCACCTTCTGAGCCTGCGCGGCGGCCAGGCGCAGCAGGCGGCGCCCAAGGCCCTTGCGACGATGCTGCGGGCGAATATCGATATCGACGCTGGCCAGGTGCGCGTTCTGGCCGGATGTGTCGTAGCTCATCGAGACCGAGCCGACAAATCCGTCCTCGCCCGGCGCCCGCGCGACAAGATCCCATACCTGATAGTAGTCCGGCACGTTGCGGTAGCGCCCAAGGAATGTCTCGAACGGCACTGGCGGGTCGTCCGGCATGCGCTCAGCGCGCATTGCCTCGTCGAGCTCCCAAAGCGTGCGGAAGGCGTCGTCGTCGGCGCTGCGCAAATCGAATGGCTCCAGCTCGTAGTTTGTCATGGGTCTATCAGGGTTTTATACAGCTCCAGCGTCTTCTGCGCGATCGCGTCCCAGCTAAAATGCTCCTCCACGCGGCGGCGCCCAGCCTGCCCGAAGCGCTCGGCCAGGGCCGGATCGCTCGCCACCCGGTTGATCCCGGCAGCCAGGTCGGCCGAGAAGCGTGCGGCGTCTACCGGCTCAAAGCCACCATCTTTCAGCTCAAGCGGCACCAGGATGCCCGTCTCCTCGGGCACAACGACCTCTTTGATCCCGCCCACAGCCGAGGCGACCACGGCGGTCTCGCAGGCCATCGCCTCCAGGTTGATGATCCCGAACGGCTCATAGACCGACGGGCAGCAGAAGACGGCGGCGTGCGAGTAGAGCTGGATCACGTCGGGGCGAGTCAGCATCTCGCGCACCCAGATCACCCCCTCGCGGCCCTGGCTCACCGTCGCCACGCGCTCCTGCATCTCGGCGCCGATCTCGGGCGTGTCGGGGGCGCCGGCGCAGAGCACCACCTGGAGCGCCGGGTCGAGCTGCGGGATCGCGTTCACCAGATGAATAATCCCCTTCTGGCGCGTGATCCGGCCGACGAACAGCACAAAGGGGCGCTCCGGGTCGATGCCGTACTTCACCAGGGCGTCGGTGGCGGCTGTCTTGCGGTACTCGGCCAGATCGATGCCGTTGTAGATCACGTGGACTTTCTCCGGGGCGATCTTGAACAGGCGCAGCACGTCGTCGCGGGTCTCCTTAGAGACGGCGATCACCGCGTCGGCCTGCTCGATCGCGGTGCGCTCCATCCAGGCGCTCAGGTGGTAGGCGTTGCCAAGCTGCTCCACCTTCCAGGGGCGCAGTGGCTCCAGCGAGTGGATCGTGAGCACGTAGGGCACGCCCCAGAGCTTGCCGGCCAGCAGGCCGCCCATGTCGGTGTACCAGGTATGGCAATGCACAATCTCGGCGTCGAGATTGTCCTTGGCCATCAGCAGCGAGCGGGCGAAGGCGTCGACGGCGCCACCAAAGCGCGGGTCGCTGCCGCGCTTCGTCTCCTCCCAGAGCGGGTAGCCGCGCACCGTAAGCTCGGGCGCAGCGGAGTGCTGCTCGCCAAAGCAGCGCACCTCCACGGGCACAAGCTTCGCCAAGGCACGGCTAAGGTACTCGACATGCACGCCGGCCCCGCCGTAGACATGCGGCGGGTACTCGTTGGTAAAGAGCGCAACTTTGCGCAGCTCGGCCATAGGTGCTTGCTCCTCGGCTGGTGACGACTCGTGTGGGGCAAGTATACCATGCGGGGATGTGGCGTATGCTTTCGGGGATGCGATGTAGCGTTTCGGGGCAGGCGGGGCAGCGGGCGACTGAAGTCGCGCCACCGGGGCGCTTCGCGCCGCGCGTCGGAGCAGGCCGACGCCATTCTGCGGCCGCGTCGGCGGACGCGCGGCCGCAGGCCCGGCCGGCGCGACTTCAGTCGCCGGCCATCGGGCAGCCCGAAACAATACGCCAGCGCACACCCCCGGTGGTATAATGCACCCTATGGCGAAGCCACGTACGATCTTTATCTGTCAGCAGTGCGGCTCCCAGCAGAGCCGCTGGATGGGCAAATGCCCCGACTGCGACACCTGGGACAGCCTCGTCGAGCAGATCGAGGCCAAGAGCTCCTCCACCCGCGGCAGCATCCGCGAGAGCGGCAGCGCCGGAGCGCGCCCCGTCCGCCTGCGCGATGTCCCGATCGGCGGCTTTCAGCGCCTGCCTATCTATTCCGAGGAGCTCTCCCGCGTGCTCGGCGGCGGCCTCGTCCCTGGCTCTGTCGTGCTGATCGGCGGCGAGCCCGGCACCGGCAAAAGCACCCTGCTCTCGCAGGTCGCCGCCCACTTTGCCGCCAACGTCGGCGTCGCCCTCTACGTAAGCGCCGAGGAGTCCGCCCAGCAGATCAAGCTGCGCGCCGAGCGCCTCGAGCTCGGCGGCGACGAGCTGTACGTCTACTCCGAGACCTCACTTGACATTATCCTGCGCCAGATTCGCGATCTACGCCCCGGCCTCGTGATCGTCGACTCGATCCAGACCGTCTACCTCGAGGATCTCAGCAGCGCCGCCGGCAGCGTCAGCCAGGTGCGCGAGGGCGCCCTGCGCCTGATGCAGCTCGCCAAAGAGCTCGGCATCCCTATCTTTCTGGTTGGCCACGTCACCAAAGAGGGTACCATCGCCGGACCGCGCGTGCTGGAGCATATCGTCGATGTGGTGCTCTACCTCGAGGGCGACCGCTTCCATCAGTATCGGCTGCTGCGCGGTGTGAAGAACCGCTTCGGCTCTACCAACGAGGTCGGCGTCTTCGAGATGAGCAGCGACGGCATGCGCGAGGTGCCCAACCCATCGCAGGTCTTCCTCGCCGAGCGCAGCGTCGGCAGCCCCGGCTCCACCGTCGCCGTCACCATGGAGGGCACCCGCCCGCTGCTCGTCGAGGTGCAGGCCCTCACCTCCACCACCGGCAGCGCCCAGCCTCGCCGCACCACGAACGGCTTCGACCTTAACCGCATGCTCATGCTTGGCGCTGTGCTCACCAAGCGCGTCGGCTTGCCGCTCTTCAACCAGGATGTCTATCTCAATATTGTCGGCGGCCTGCGCATCGGCGAGCCAGCCGCCGACCTCGCCGTCTGTCTCTCGGTGGCCTCCTCGTTTCGCAATCAGCGCATCGCCTCCGACCTAGTGCTGGTGGGCGAGGTTGGCCTCTCCGGCGAGCTGCGCAGCGTGAGCCAGCTGGACCGACGCCTCGCCGAGGCCGCCAAGCTCGGCTTTGCCCGCGCCGTCGTGCCCGCCACCGCTCAGCTCCCCACCATCAGCGGGATCGAGCTGCTGCCTGCCCGCTCCCTCGCCGAGGTCGTAGATCTGCTCGCCCGCAAGGGCGGCCACAGCGAGGGAACAGGGAACAGGGAACAGGGGACAGGGGACGAGGACGAAGACGGGGCGTAGCCGCCCCCTCGCCGCTTGCGCGGCTTCCTCCTTTCTCGCTCAGGGAGAGCGGGCCAGAGGGCGAGGGCCACCAGCCTGAAGTGTAAACCGCGATCTGCCCGCTCCGCCCCCTGTTCCCAGTCCCCTGTACCCTGTAGCCTCTTATGAAGCTCAGCCTGAACTTCATTGTCCGTATCATCGGCATGATTGGGCTAGCCTACCTTGGCTGGTTTGTCGGTCGCTCCCTCTCGCGGCCCCAGCCCGACGAGATGGAGCTCTTTGCCACCCAGCTGCTCACCCTCGCCGGCGCCGGCATCGGCCTGCTCGTCGCCCCCCGCCTCACGATCGAGCCCGTCAACGAGCTGCTGCGCCGCTCACGTGGGGTGCCCCTCCCCGACCTGCTGCTCACGGGCGCAGGCGTCATGCTCGGGCTGCTCGTCGCTGTGCTGCTCGCCGTGCCGCTTGCCGCCCTACCCCGCCCGCTCAGCCAGTACCTGCCCCTGCTCGTCGCTGGCCTCTGCGCCTACCTGGGCGCCACCATTGCCGCCACCCGCAAGCGCGAGCTCGCCGAGCTGCTCCACAGCCTCCGCCCCGCCTCGCCCGCCATCACGCTGCCCGCCGCTGGCGAGCCACCGCCCGCCCCCCGCCGCCTGCTGCTCGACACCAGCGCCATTATCGACGGGCGCATCGCCGCTGTGGCCCGCACCAGCTTCCTGGAGGGTAGCCTGATCGTGCCCGGCTTTGTGCTCGCCGAGCTCCAGCAGCTCGCCGACTCGTCCGACGAGCTACGGCGCGGCAAGGGCCGCCGCGGCCTCGAGCTGCTCAGCGAGATGCAGCGCACCTCGCCAATGCCGATCGAGATCGTTACCGTCGAGGTCTCTGGCGCCACCAAGGTCGACGACAAGCTCGTCGCTCTTGCCCGCGAGTACGGCTGCCCCATTGTCACCAACGACTTCAACCTCAACAAGGTCGCTGGCCTCCAGGGCGTGAAGGTTCTCAGCCTCAACCAGCTCAGCGAGGCCGTGCGCCCCCCCGTGATCCAGGACCAACGGCTCCAGGTGCTGATCCGCAACGAGGGCAACAGTCGCCAGCAGGGCGTGGGCTATCTCGACGATGGCACCCCCGTGATTGTCGAGGAGGCCCGCCACCTGATCGGCCAGACCGCCGAGGTGCTCGTTACGCGCCTCCACCAGACCCAGACCGGCCGCCTCGTCTTCGCCACCCTTGCCCCATGATAGCCGATAGCCGATATATGCGCGCAATCCTTCAGCGAGTGAGCGAGGCCTCAGTCGAGGTCGATGGCGTCATTGTTGGCCGCAGCGGGCCAGGGCTGCTGGTGCTACTTGGCGTGGGCCACGGCGACGGCGAGGCCCAGGCGCGCTCGCTCGCCGAGAAGAGCGCCCGGCTGCGCATCTTCGCCGACGAGACCGGCAAGTTCAACTACTCGCTGCTCGATAGCGCTGGCAGCGCCCTCGTGGTCTCCCAGTTCACGCTCTACGCCGACACCCGCCGCGGTCGCCGCCCCGGCTTTAGCGACGCCGCCCCGCCCGAGCTCGCCGCCCCCCTGGCGGAGGCCTTCTGCGCCGCTCTGCGCGCCCTCGGCGTCCCCGTTGAAACTGGCAGCTTCGGCGCCACCATGCGCGTCGCCCTCGTCAACGACGGCCCCGTCACCATCATCCTCGACACCGCCGACAAATAGCGGGCACCGTCCACCGTCCACCGTCCACCGTCGCCTTTCTCGTACCTCGCCAGTGCTATAATCCGCCAGAGCATAGCGCCTGTGATCATCGTGAAGAGGCTCCCGTGAACTGCTCCATCAAGCGCGAGGTCGATGTCTACCTGGCTATGAGCCGCGCGCGTGAGCTGGCCCAGCTGCTTGGCTTCAAGCCCGCCGACCGCACCCGCATCGAGATCGTCATCCTCGAGCTTACGCGCAACCTGCTTGCCCACGCTGGCGGTGGCAGCATCCGCGTGTTGCAGGTAGACGACCCGCTCCACGGTGTGGGGATCGCCGTGGAGGCGCAGGACGAGGGGCCGGGCATCCCCGACATCGAGCTCGCGCTGCGCGATGGCTTCAGCACCGCCCACACGCTGGGCGCCGGCCTGCCGGGCGTGCGCCGCCTGATGGACGAGTTTAACATCGAGTCGACGGTAGGTGTCGGCACTAGTGTGCGCGCCGTTAAGTGGATAGCCACACCGCAGCGGAGAGCGATCTATGGGCGTTAGCTGGGGCGCTGTGGTGCGGCCGAAGCACGGGCAGACCGTGAGCGGCGATATGTACGTGGTGGAGCCGTTCACCCCGCACGGGCTCCAGCTGGCCGTGATCGATGGCCTTGGCGGCGGCGTGGAGGCGGCCAAGGCCGCCCAAGGCGCGGTTGATGTGATCCGCTCCAGCCCCGCCCAGGATCCAGCCGAGCTGATCCGCCGCTCGCATGTGGCCCTCCACGCCACCCGCGGCGCCGTGCTCGCCTTGCTCACCTTTAACCTTGTGGCCCGCAGCGTGAGCTTTATGGGCGTTGGCAACATCGGCATTCAGGTCTACAGCGCCCTGCTGATCAAGCCGATCTCCAAAAATGGCATTGTCGGCCACAAGCTGCCGCACCTCCTGAAGCTGGCCTATAGCTACAATTTAGGCGACACCTTCGTTCTGTATAGCGACGGCATCTCTGGCCGCTTTGGCCTCGACCCCACCTTCGATCACTCCCTCGAACCTCAGCCCCTCGCCGAGACGATCCTAAGCCGCTACGGTAAGGAGATCGACGACGCAACGGTCCTAGTGCTGCGGATCACCGAGTAGCCAATGACGAATCACGATCTCGCAGCCTGGCTTGATGCACAGCGCGCCGCGCTACTCCCCACCTGGGCCGATCTGATCGCCGCGCCGCGTGGCAGCGGTGCCCAAAACGGCGCAGTCGCTACAATTGCCCCACCGCTCGTCGACGCAGGCGAGCTGTATGACGCGCTTGTCGCCGCTGCTGGAGGTACACTCAAGCCCCTGGATGCGCAGCTCCATGCCCTGGCTGTCCCCGAGAGCGGCCCCCAAGGCGAGATCACTACGGGCCTTGCGCTCGCCCGGCTGCTGCGCCGCAGCGCCCGCGCCTTGCTTCACGCCACTGTGGGCGACCCCGCCGCCATGCTTGCGCTCGTCGATGCCCTCGATGAGCTCTTCGAGCACGTCGCCGCCGTGATCGTAGGCGCCTGGTCTATCTACAACGACGGACTGCTCAGCGAGAGCGAGTTTCTCGCCGCCAGCTTGGACTCCGCCTCTGCCTCTGCCGACCAGCGCACGCTCCAGCTTCAAGCGCTCAACGTGATCTCGCGCCAGCTCTCCGCCAGTCTGGAGGTCGATCAGCTGGTGGATCTTGTGGTGACGAACCTGCACAGCCTCACCGGCACGGCCCATGTCTCGCTCTGGCAGCCCGCCGACCACGGCCTCGGCATGGACGACGACGACGCCACCCCCGTGCTTGTGGCTCGCCAGAGCGCCGGCCACGAGGTGCGCCCAGTTACCGGGATGTGTCTGGCGCTTGAGTCTGACAACGATCTGATCACCCGCGCCTTCCTGAGCGGCGCCGTGCAGTTCGAGATGCAGCCCGAACCCGCAAAGCAGGGCGCCTGGCTCCAGCCAAATTGCGGCGTGCTCGCCCTGCCCATGATTGTCGGCGCACAGACCGTGGCCGTGGCCGTGCTCCAGGACCCCGACCCGGTAAACCAGCTGCGTCTGCAGCAGGATCTGAGCCAGGGCGTGATCGGCCAGGCCGCGATCGCGCTCCAGAACGCCCGGCTTTACGCCGAGGTGCGCGAGCTGAACGTGGATCTGGAGCAGCGCGTGAATGCGCGCACCCGCGAGCTCCAAGAAGAGAAAGATCGCCTCGCCACGATCTACCTGATCTCCACCGAGGTGAGCAGCACGCTCGACCTCGACGGCCTGCTCAACGCCTCGCTCCAGATCCTCGCCGACATCACCAGGGCCGAGCACGCGTCGATTATGCTGGTGGAGCAGCCCGACGCCGACCTGCTCGTAACGCGGGCCGTGCTCGGCGTGCCGGTCAGCCCCCACGGCTACATCCGCTTTCCGATCGGCAGCGGCATCGCCGGCTGGGTCGCGCAGCATCGCCAGGGCCTGCTGGTAGAGGATGTCTCGCAGGATGAGCGCTGGATCAACGCGCCTGGCGACTCGGGCTCGCTGCGGCGGCGCGAGGGCGCGATGCTCGCGGTGCCCCTGCTGATGCAGAGCGAGGTGCTCGGCGTGATCACGCTCTCGCACCGCGAGAATGGCTTCTTCCACGAGGGCCACCTGCGTATGCTGACTGCCTGCGCCGGCGCGATTGCTATCGGCATCAACAATGCCAACATGTTCGAGACCCTGATGACCGAGGCCGAGCGTCGGGCCGAGCTGCTCGATCAGCAGCGCACCGAGGCCAGCAAGATCAATGCCATTCTTCAGAGCCTCAACGATGGTGTGATCGTCTGCGATCTGTATGGCGCCGTGCTCGCGGTGAATGCGGCCGCCAGCACTATGCTTCAGCGCAAGGTCGAGGATCTAGTGCTCTGGAACCTGCACGAGATTCTGGGGCGCTACCTTGGCCCGCGTGCGCCTGAGATGCCACTGGAGCTGTTGCTGCGCCGCCCGCTTACCAACGAGAACCGGCCGCGTATCTCGCACTCGCAGCTGAAGATCGGGCTGCGCACGGTGGGCCTAACTATGGGGCCGGTGCTCAAGGACGATGGCGAGCTGGTGGGGGCGCTCCTGGTGCTGCGTGATATGACCCGCGAGGTTGAGTCGGACCGCATGAAGATCGAGTTTATCGGCACGATGTCACACGAGCTGCGCACCCCGATGACGGCGATCAAGGGTTTTACGCAGCTGCTCTCGATGGGCGGACTTGGCCCGCTGAACGACACGCAGAAAGAGTTCGTCACAACGATCTACAGCAACACCGAGCGCATGATCGCCCTGATCAACGATGTGCTCGACATCACAAAAATAGAGTCTGGCAGCGTCGATCTCGAGTGGCGCCCGCTGCATCTGGCCGAGGCCCTAAGCGGCGTGGTGGCCGAGCTGAAGGGCCAGGTTGCCGAGCGCGGCCACGCGCTTACAATCAGTATTCCGCCGGGGCTGCCGCTGCTACGCGGCGACGCCTTCCGGCTCCACCAGGTGCTCTACAACCTGCTCTCAAACGCGGTGAAGTATACCCCGCGCGGCGGCGAGATCAGCGTGGCGGCCCACGAGGCCGTGCTTGCCGAGCTGCCCGAGCACGTGCGCAACGCGGTGAGCCAGGGGCGCCGATACACCCAGGTGGACGTGCGTGATAGCGGCGTGGGCATCGCGTCGGAGGAGCTTGCGCGCATCTTTGATCGCTTCTACCGCACCGAGAACCCCCTGAAGATCGAGGCCGGCGGGACCGGCCTGGGCCTCTCGCTGGTCAAGCCGCTCGTGCAGCTGCTGGGCGGCCAGATCTGGGTTACGAGCGAGCTTGGCGTCGGCAGTACGTTCAGCTTTATCCTGCCTGCCAGCGAGGGGTGCTAAGGGCGCGGCGCGCCCGTCGCTCGCGTGATAAGGGCTACGTCATGGTCGGCGCGGTTGCCAGAACCAGGCGGTTGAAACCGCGGCTGCAGCGCCTGCGGCCGGGCATCGGCCTGCGCCGACGCGTCCGGACCCGCCCGCGTAGGGGGGCGCCCGGCGCAGCGTGCCACCACGGCGCGCGTTCACGCGCCCGCCTGCCGCCAATGACGTAGCCCTACGCGTGATGGCATAGGCCTTGCGTGAGCATCGCTATGTTATATAATATCGGAATAGTTTGCGGCTGGGCCGCCATCGCCGAGCTTGAGGAGCGAAGCGCGTTATGAAGCCACTGATCGGTATCTCCTGCGGCACCTTCCACGACCGAGCCTGGTGCCCGCCCTCGTTTGGGCATCGCAAGACCTACGTCGACGCGATCCTGCGCGCGGGCGGCGCTCCGCTGCTCATCCCCCCTGTGCAAGACGAGGATACGCTGCGTGTGCTCTACGAGCGCCTCGACGGCGTGCTCTTCGCTGGCGGCGGCGACATCGAGCCCGTCCACTACGGCCACGACCCGCACGCCAGGCTTGGCATGATCGACGCCATGCGCGACGACGCCGAGCTGCCGATGGCCCGCTGGGCCGTGGTCGAAGGCATGCCGGTGCTCGGGATCTGCCGCGGCCTGCAGGTGCTGAACGTGGCGCTCGGCGGCACGCTCTGGCAGGATATTCCCAGCCAGATTGCCAGCGAGCTTCATCACAACCTCTCCTATGAGCGCGAGGACTGGACCCACCTCGCCCACGAGATGCGGATCGCCCCAGACTCGCGCCTGCGCCGCCTGCTTGGCGTCGACACGATGCCGATCAACTCGCTGCATCATCAGTCGGTGCGCGAGATTGCCGCTGGGCTGCGCGCTGTGGCCTGGGCACCGGATGGCGTGATTGAGGCGCTGGAGGGCACCGGCGAGCAGTTCGTGGTGGGCGTGCAGTGCCACCCAGAGGCGCTCCAGGCCAGCACCGACCCGCGCTGGCAGGCTGTGTTCGCCGCCTTTGTCCAGAGCTGTGCTCAGCCACGGCGCATCTCCGCCATGGCGGCCTAACGTGATAGCCGATAGCCGATAAAGGAAAGAAACTGTGAAGCGTCCGATCATCGGCGTCTCCTGCATGAACGACGCCAGCGGGGGCGGCGCGGCGCTAATAGCCGTGCGCCCCACCTACCTGCGTGCCCTGGAGGCGGCTGGCGCGGTGCCCATGCTCATCCACCTCACGGACGATATGGCGGTGGTGCGCGCCCTCTACGAGCGCTGCGATGGCATTCTGCTGCCCGGCGGCGACGACGTGGACCCCTGCCACTTTGGCGAGGAGCGCCACCCCCAGCTTGGCGAGGTGGACGCACAGCGCGACGCGGTGGAGCTCGCCCTGGCCCGCTGGAGCCGTGAGGACAGCAAGCCGCTGCTGGGCATCTGCCGTGGTGTGCAGGTGCTCAACGTGGCCTTTGGCGGCACGCTCTGGCAAGATATTCCCAGCCAGCTCCCCGACACGCTTGACCACCGCTACAATACGCAGCTCAAGCAGTACGACGTGGAGGGCCACAGCCTGATGCTTGAGCCCGACAGCTGGGTCGCCGAGCATCTGGCGGCGGACGATGTGCTGGCCAACACGATGCACCACCAGGCCCTGCGCGAGGTGGCCCCTGGCCTGCGCGTGGTGGGCCGTGCGCCGGATGGGGTGATCGAGGCGGTGGAGGGTACCGGCGAGCAATTTGTGGTGGGCGTGCAGTGCCACCCAGAGCATCTCTGGCGCGAGGCCGAGCCGCGCTGGCTGCGCTTCTTCGAGGGCTTTGTGGCGGCGTGCCGGGGCTAATGGGCAATAGCCGATAGCCGATAGCCGATAGCCCGCTCGCGCTTTGCATCACGGCGCCGTTCGCCTCACTTGTGTATTAATGATGATCGGCCTGTTTGACTCAGGGCTTGGCGGGCTTGCTGTGGCGCGGGCGCTGCGCACGCTGCTGCCCGCCCACGACTTGCTCTACCTCGCGGATAGCGCTCACTGCCCTTATGGCCCACAGCCGATCAAGCAGGTGCGCGCCCGCTCGTTGGCATGCAGCCAGTGGCTTGTGGCGCAGGGCGCGCGGGTGGTTGTGGTGGCCTGCAACACCGCAACCTCGGCCGCGCTCGATGAGCTGCGAGCAGCGCTGCACGTGCCTGTGGTGGGCATGGAGCCCGGCGTGAAGCCCGCAGTGGCTGCGACGCGCAGCGGCCGCGTGGCGGTGCTCGCCACCAGCGGCACGCTTGGCGGCGAGCGCTTTGCCCGCCTCGTGGCGCGCTTTGCCGCCCAGATCGAGGTGCGAACCGTGGCCTGCCCTGGCATGGTGCGGCTTGTAGAGGCGGGCACGCTGGCAGGCCCCACGGCGCAGGCGGTGGTTTCTGGCTATGTGGCGCCGCTCGCCGCAGAGGGTTTCGACACGCTTGTGCTCGGCTGCACGCACTTCCCGCCGCTGCGCCCGCTGATCGCCGCAGCCGCCCCCGCCGCCACCATCATCGACACGGGGCCGGCCGTGGCCGCGCAGACGGCGCGTGTCGCGCAGCAGGCAGGCGTGCCTGTGGGCAAGGGCGCCATACGCTGCGCCACCACCGGCGACCCCGCGCGCGTCGCGCCATCCCTGGCGCGCGTGTGGGGCGCAGCACTATCGGTGGAACGGGCACGCTGTTAAACCGCTGCCTGGGCGCCCGAGCCTTTTGGAGCACGAACGGTGCGAATAGGTGCGAACCACCGCGAACCCAGCCACGCACGTGGGGGGTTTGCGCCCTTCGCACGCGTTCGTGCGGTTCGCGGTCCAAACGGTTCGTGCCACGTCACGCCGCGCACGGAGGTTCTGGGTAAAGCTATGCCTCGCGGGCGCCCCTAGCCCCTACCCGGTGGGCGGCGCGGGCTGCGGCTCCACGGGCGGGGCTGGGGAGTGGCCGTCATCGCTGGGGGGCGGGGCTGGCTGGCCGCCGTCAGCGGGGGGCGGCTGGGTCGCTGGGTCAGGTGTAGGCGCCAGCAGCGGGTCGACGGTTGGCGTGGCCTGCGGCACGGGCCGCCCATCGGGGCCGAGGTCGGCGGGGTTGACCTCGAAGATATTTGGCCAGGGCTTGAATTTCGT
>JAYUYB010000655.1:0-3135 GCA_043752655.1 Chloroflexota bacterium | reverse complement strand
CTCGGCGGGCAGCCGGCCCTGGCCCACAGCTACCTTCACGGCGATACTGCGGGACTGCCACGCGACGGGGCGTGGGCCGACATGCTGCGCGCCTACCTGCTCACGACGATCGGGCAGGGGCCTGGCGGCGTGACGGAGGGTGTGACGGGCGGAGCGCAGCACCGGCCCACGCCCGGCGGCCTGATCCGCACCGATCTCAGCTTGCCAATGATGGGGCGGTAGGACACCCGAGCCGTTTGGACCACGAAGCCGCGAACGGGTGCGAACCACCACGAAACCGCCCTGGTGTGGCGGTTTCGTGGTGGTTCGCGCCACTTCGCGTGGTTCGTGCTCCAGACGTTCGCGCTGGTTCGCGGCGTTTCGCAGCTTTGTAGTCCAAACGTATTCGTCACTACAGGCCGCCTTTGAGCCGGTGCTTCTCGACTTTGCCGAGCGCATTGCGCGGCAGCGCGGCGACATAATAGATTGCGCGGGGGCGTTTGTAGGCGGCCAGGCGCTCGCGGCAGAAGGCGGCCAGCTCTTCGGGCGTGGGCGGCTGGGCCGGATTTGTGGGGACGATCACGGCCACCACCTGCTCGCCAAAATCAGGGTCGGGCATGCCGATCACGGCGCACTCCTGCACCTCTGGGTGCTCTAGCAGCAGCTCCTCCAGCTCGCGCGGGTAGATATTGTAGCCGCCGCTGATGATCAGCTCCTTGGCGCGCCCCGTGAGCGTGTAGTAGCCGTCGGCGCTGCGCCACCCCAGGTCGCCCGTGCTGAACCAGCCATCGGCGTGAAACACCTCCGCCGTGGCCTCGGGGTTGCGCCAGTAGCCCGCGCAGACGTGCGGCCCGCGCACCTCGATCTCGCCCACGCTGCCGTCGGGCAGCTCCGCCCGCGTACGCGGCTCCACCACGCGCGCCGCCTGGCCGAGGAAGGGCGCGCCGACGCTGCCTGGCCTGCGCTCGCCGTCGTAGGGATTGGTAAGATTCATGCCCGTCTCAGTCATGCCGTAGCGCTCCAGGATACGCTGGCCGAACAGCTCCTCGAAGGCGGCGAAGGTCTGGGGGCTGAGCGGGGCGGAGCCACAGACGAATAGCCGATAGCCGATAACCGATAGCCAGAGGGCGACGCTTGATTATCGGATAGCCTGCTCTGGGCTTCGGCGATGAGGCGCGTGTAGAGCGTGGGGACACCGAAGAAGAGCGTGTGGGTGTTGGAGGCGAAGGTGTCGAGCACCTCGGCGGCGTCGAAGCGCGGGCGCAGATCCAGGCTGGCACCGGCCAGCAGGGTGCCGTGGAGGCCTACGCCCAGGCCGTGGATGTGGAAGAGCGGCAGGGTGAGCAGCAGGTGATCGGCGGTTGTCCAGCGCCATGCCTGCGCCACCGCAGCGCTGTTGGCGGCCAGGCTGCCGTGGGTGAGCATAGCGCCCTTTGCGCGGCCCGTGGTGCCCGAGGTGTAGGCGAGCACCGCCAGCTCGTGCGGCGCGGGGAATGGCCCAGCCAGCGTGCCAATCGCCCACGGCTCGTGCTGGTATGGGTCGAGCAGCAGCAGGCGCGCTGGCTCCGGCAGCTCGTCGAGCAGGCCGCCAAGCTCGGCGGCGCCTGCAGCGTCGGTTACCACCAGCTGTGGCGCGCTGTCGCCAAGGATGTGGTGCAGCTCCACCTGGCGATACTGGGTGTTGACAAGCACGGCGGCGGCGCCGGCGGCGTGGGCGCCGAGGTAGGCCGCCACAAAGCTGGGGCTGCTGGGCAGGAAGAGCGCCACGCGCGCGCCGGGGGTAACGCCAAGCTCGCGGTAGCGGGTGGCGTAGCCGCTGGCGAGGCCCGCAAGCTGGCCGTAGCTGAGAGCTTCGCCCTCCCAGACCAGACAGGTGCGGCCAGGTTCGGCGGCGGCGTGGGCGGCAAAAGCCGCGATGATCGACGGGGGCTGAGCGGACATAGTGGCTCCTTCATCTGCATATCACACAGGCTTAACCAAAGCATAAAAGAGCGTTTATAATAGCCGCGTACGATGTGGCTCCGTCAGGCCAGTGTCAAGCCCTATTGGGGGATGCGTGTTTCGGTGCCGGTTCCGCCGTGCGCCGTTATAGCATGCCTGGGGTGTCGCCCGCAAGTAACTAGGGAGAGAACATGACCACGCTGTCACGCCGTGGGTTCCTCAAGGGCGCTGTTGCCCTGGGAGCCGGAGCCGTCCTGTATCGCTACGCCGGTGGTGGCTGGAAGATCGTCACCGCTGCGCCCGGCGCCGAGACGCGCCAGCTGCGCCTTGTCCACACCAACGACCATCACTCGCGCATCGAGCCCGCGCCCAACGTCACGATCGGTCGGGTGAACAACGTCAATGTTACCCGCAACCTCGGTGGCGTAGCCCGCCGCAAGACGCTGTTCGACGCCGTGCGCGCTGACCTTACCGGCACGCAGGACAAGCTGTTCCTCGACGCGGGCGATGTGTTCCAGGGCACGCTCTACTTCAACCAGTACAACGGCAAGGCGGATCGCTTCTTCTACAATCGGCTCGGCTACGCCACCAATGCCATCGGCAACCACGAGTTCGACAAGGGCGACCAGGTGCTGGCCGACTATATCTCCGGCGTGCCGATCGCCAGCGGTCAGACGCCTGAGCCGATTGCGTTCCCGCTTGTCGCCTCCAACATGACGGCGGTAGCCCCATCGCCGCTCCTGCCGCTCTACGAGGAAGAGATCACCATCACGGCCAGCGCCCTGGCCGCCGGAGCGCCGATCGGCAAGTGGTGCAAGCGTGTGATCGTCATCATGCCCAGCGGCGAGAAGATCGGCATCGTGGGCCTCACCACCGTCGAGACGACCAACATCGCCAGCCCCAGCGCCGCGATCAGCTTTGGTTCTGGATACGCCGATATCGTCAACGCGCAGGCCGCTATCCTGCGGACCACGGGCGGCTGCAAGACGGTGATCGCGCTCACGCACATCGGCTACGCGGCCGACATCCTGCTCGCCCCGCTACTCACAGGCGTGAACATCATCGTGGGCGGCCACTCGCACACGCCGCTGCTGCCAGACCCGGTGCCCGCAGGCGCGCCGCAGCCCTTTGGCGCCACGCGTGTGGCGGTGTACCCCAGGGTGATCACCGGCGCCGACAACAAAAGCGTCGTGGTGGTGCAGGATTGGGAGTGGG
>JAYUYB010000654.1:0-3135 GCA_043752655.1 Chloroflexota bacterium | reverse complement strand
TCGCCCTGCGTGGGCTCGACCTTGAGCATTTTTGGCTGACGCTCCGCGAGGCCAATTACTGGTGGCTGCTGCCCGGAATCGGCGTCTATGCTGCCACGGTCTGGGTGCGCACCTGGCGCTGGCGCTCCATGCTGGAGCACATCAAGCCCATTCCCACCGCCCGCCTCTTCCCCATCGTTGTGATCGGCTACATGGGCAACAACGTCTATCCGTTGCGGGCCGGCGAGGTGCTGCGCAGCTATGTGCTGCGGCGCAACGAGGGTGTGCCCATGAGCGCCTCGCTCGCCACGGTGGTGCTCGAGCGGCTCTTCGATGGCCTGGTGATGCTGCTGTTCGTCTTCGCTACACTGCCCTTCGCGCCGCTCCCCGACGCCTTCCGCTGGCTGGTGATCGCCTTCAGCCTGTTCTTCGGCGCAGCCTTGCTCATCTTCATGCTGGTGGCCGCCCGCCCCGAGCGCATGAGCCGAGTCTATGCCTATGCCGTTGATCGGCTGCTCCCTGCCCGCTGGCGCTCTGCCGTCCACGGCCTCTTCGATAAGTTTATTGTGGGCCTTCAGTCGCTGCGCAGCCCCCGCGAGCTGTTGACGATCTTGTTCACCACGATCTTGATCTGGCTTGGGGAGACGCTTAAGTATTGGTTCGTGATGCACGCCTTCCCTTTTGTTGTGCCCTTCACCGTGCTTATGCTGATGACGGCCATCGTGAACCTTGCCACAACCATCCCCTCGGCGCCGGGCTACGTGGGCACCTTCGATGTGCCTGGCATCAAGGTGCTAGAGCAGTTCGGTGTGCCGCAGGCCCTCGCAACCGGCTACACGCTTGTGCTCCATGTGGCGCTCTGGCTGCCGATCACGCTGCTTGGAGCCTATTTTATGCTGCGCCAAAGTGTTAGCTGGAACGATATGGAGCGCGCCGCCGAGCTGAAGGCCGCAGAGGCAGCCACCGCCGCCGAGCTGGAGCGCGACGAAGTCGCCCAGGGGATCGCCCCGTGAGCATCGCGATTATCGGCGCAGGTGTTGCTGGCATGTCTGCCGCCTACGATCTGGCGCGTGCCGGCCAACAGGTGCAGGTCTTTGAGTCTGCCTCTGTCGCCGGCGGCCTTGCCTCTGGCTTCCGTGACGAGGCCTGGAGCTGGCCGCTGGAGCGCTTCTATCACCATATCTTTACGACCGATAAAGCCATTATCGAGCTGGCGCAGCAGATTGGCTTCGCTGACCGGCTCTTCTTTCGTAGCCAGATAACGGCCCAGTGGTGGCGCGGGCGCGGCTACGACCTGAATGGCCCTATGCAGGTGCTGCGCTTCCCCGGCCTGCCTTTCCCCGACCGGGTGCGCTTTGGGGCCGTGGCCTTCTACCTTAAATATCTAGACGCAGACTGGCGCCGCCTGGAGCGCACCACTGCTGCTGCGTGGACTTCGCGCTGGGCGGGCAAGAATGTCTACCGGCTGCTCTGGCGCCCGCTGCTGGAGGGCAAGTTTGGCCCCCACGCCGACGAAGTGAACATGGCCTGGCTCTGGGCGCGCCTCCGCGCCCGCAGCTTCAAGCTCGGCTACTTTGTGGGCGGGTTTCAGGGCTTCTCCGACGCGCTGCTCGCCGCTGCGAGGCGCGCAGGCGCCCAGGTGCAACTTGACGCCCCGGTTGCGCAGGTGGCCCAAGTGCAAGGCGGCTGGGAGGTGACAGTGCGTGGTGCCCAGCCCGAGCGCTTCGACCAGTTGCTTGTTACGGGGGCGCCGGGGCTGCTCACCAAACTTGTCCCCCAGCTGCCCGCTGGCTACCTCGGCCAGCTCAGCAAGCTGCGCTCGATGGGCGCTGTGGTGCTGACCCTGGCCCTTACTCAGCCGCTTACTGGCGGACTCTACTGGGTTAATATGCCCAAGGATCAGTTTCCCTACCTGGCTCTCGTGGAGCACACCAACTTTATTGCGCCCGAGCACTACGGCGGCGATCATCTGATCTACCTGGGCGATTATCTTGAGCCGGGCCACGCCTACTTCAGCATGAGCCACGAGCAACTGCTGGCCCACTTCCTGCCCTCGCTCCAGGTGGTAAATCCGGCATTTCGGCCCGAGTGGGTGCGCAAAAGTTGGCTCCACCGCGAGCCGTATGCCCAGCCGATCGTGCCCGTGGGCCATAGCGCTCATATACCCCCCCTGGGCACACCGCTGCCCGGCCTATTCTGGGCGAGTATGAGCCAGGTCTACCCGTGGGATCGCGGCACCAACTTTGCGGTGGAGCTAGGCCGCAAAGTGGCCGGTGAGATGCTCGGGCGGGGGTTGCGCGCTCTGCATGCCGTTTGACGGGCTTTGAGTCGGCTGCTATAATATGCCTTCGATGTGGGTAGCTGCATCATCTGGTGCAGCGGGGTGTCACTGTGTTCCACGGGTGCGGCAGGCCTAACGTATAACAGTAGGTAGCACAACGCGAGCGCAGTGGTAGCTTGAAGACGAAGGAGTCGCGCCATTAGGGATCGGTTTCGTATCAATGGTCGCATCCGCGCACGTGAAGTGCGCCTGATCGACGAGCAAGGCACACAGGTTGGGATCATCGGGGTGCGCGAGGCCATCCAGATGGCTGAAGAGCGCGGCTTCGATCTAGTAGAGGTCGCCCCGAACGCTGTGCCGCCCGTCTGTCGTCTGCTCGACTATGGCAAGTTCCGTTACGAGCAGAGCCAGAAGGAGCGCGAGGCGCGCAAGAACCAGAAGCAGGCTGGCCTGAAGCAGATCCGCCTGATGCCGAAGACCGCCGACCACGACATGACGGTGAAGGCGAACCAGGCGAAGCGCTTCCTGCTCCAGGGCGACAAGGTCAAGTTCAATGTGCGCTTCCGTGGCCGCGAGATGGCGCACCCAGAGATTGGCCGCAAGATGCTCGAGGTGATCGCCGAGCAGCTGCGCGACATCGCCGTCGTGGAGCAAAAGCCGCTCATGGAGGGCCGCGTGCTCTCGCTGCTGGTGGCTCCCACCGCCAAGGTGCTGAAGGCGGCCCAGCAGGCTCAGAAAGAGCGGGTGAAGCAGCCCAAGCCGCAGCAATACACTGAGGGCGGCGTGGCTGTAGCAGGCTCCGGCGATGATGAGGATCTCGATGACGAGGACGATCTCGATGATGAGGACGATCTCGACGACGAGGAGTATGACGA
>JAYUYB010000653.1:0-7775 GCA_043752655.1 Chloroflexota bacterium | reverse complement strand
CAGAAGCAGGCGGAGGTGAGGCGCTTCCTGGGGTGGGTGGAGGCGCGGCTGAAGATCAAGGCCGGGCGCGATGCAGGCGGCGCAGGCATGGAGGGACGCGATATATCGCGTCCGTACAATGCAGGCGATGCAGGCGGCGCAGGCATGGAGGGACGCGATATATCGCGTCCGCACGATATATCGCGTTCGCACGATATATCGCGTCCGCCACAGGCGGGCATCGACAGCCTACCGGGCAAGAGCATCCTGCAAAACTACCTGGGCGACTACCAGAAGGGCGAGCGCGAGCAGCCCTGGCGCGAGTTCCTTTTCCGGCTGCACCAGAACCGCAACCGCTTCGCCGTGGCGCTCAGCACGGTCGAGGGCGAGATCGAGCGCGCCTACGAGCAGTCGCTGGCGGCGCTGCTGCCGCTCAAGCGCGAGCTGGCGCGCACCGACACGCTGATCGACAAAATCGTCTACCGGCTCTACGGCCTTACCGACGCGGAGATCGAGCTGATCGAGCGCCCGCAGTACGAGCAGGCGCTGAGCGACGCGAAGGCGCAGGTGGTGGCCGACAAAGCGATCAGCGACGACGAAGTCAAGCTCGACCTGATCGCCGAAGCGATACTGCCGGCGGCCGAGCGCTACTTCGAGCGCGTGGCGCCACAGCCGGACGAAGCGCTGCTCGACAACGACCTACCGGGGTGGCGCACGCTGCCGCCGGCGGCGCCCACCTTCCTGCTGACAGGCGACTACAACCTGCGGACCTTGCCGGAGCAGATGGACTTCTCGACCAGCATTATCCCGTACACCAAAGCCGTGGAGGTGGTGCTCTACCAGCGCATCTTTGTGCCGTTCCGTGACGCATCGGGCAACAGCGACGCGAACTGCAAGAACGAATTCCTCAAGAAGTTCATGCGCCGCGAGAAAGAGCTCACGCTCGGCAGCTTCGGGATCATCCTCAACAGCACCGAGCCAGCCCTGCGCGCCTTCATCGGGCAGCAGATCCCCAACGCGGCAACCACGTTTTTCGGCGAGACTGGCGTCGTCGGCATGCTAAATGACCAGGCGATGGTGAAGTTTCGTAACGACGCCGCACACGACGAAGTGCTGACGCGCAGCGAGGCGCAGGCGATTCGCGGGTGGGCGCTGGGGATCTTGGGGCTGATGTAGCGGTATACTAACCAGGCCCGCTGGACCACGAAGCCGCGAACTGGTGCGAACCACCGCGAAACCGGCCGATCGCGCCGTTCGTGCCGCTTCGCGCCGTGCGCGGTCCAGAGCTTCGCGCCGTGCGCGGTCCAGACGGTGTTTGGTATACTACGGTACACAAGGAGGACAGCCATGACTGTTTTGGAAGTGCTGGAGCAGGCCAAAGCGCTCAAGCCGAGCGAGCGCAAAGAGCTAGTGAAGCTGCTGATCGACACGTTGGATGTGTCTGAAGTATCTACCTCACGTCCGCACCGTCTATCTGAACTGCGCGGGTTGGGCAAAGAGATCTGGGCAGGCATTGATGCACAAGAGTATGTTAACCAGCTGCGTAGTGAGTGGGACAAGCGACCATGAACCAGGCTAGGCGCTGGGGATCTTGGGGCTGATATAGGGCCAGCGCTGAAGAGCTGATTTTCCATGCTTGCAGCGCACGGCGCGGGCTGCCTTGATTTCATCGCATGGCGCGGGCTGCCTTGATTTCATCGTACGGACGGCATATATGCCGTCCGTACAATGCATCGCATGGCCACACGAGGCACACCGATGAGCGATATTCGCTACCCACAGCGCAAATCTCCGCGATTGCAGGGCTACGATTACACGCAGTCTGGCGCGTACTTCGTCACCATTTGCACGCATAAACGGGCGCACTGGTTCGGTCATATCACCGGTGGCCTCATGATGTTGCCTCCAATGGGGCAGATTGCGGCGGATTGCTGGGCGGCGATCCCTGATCATTTCGACGTTGTCGAGCTGGATGTCGCTGTCGTCATGCCAAATCATGTTCATGGCATTATTGTGCTGACCGGCGGTGGTGCGGCGCTGGGAACAATCGTTGGCACCTATAAAGCTGCCGTCACGCGCCTGATCCGCCGTGAGTGCAGCGCGCCGCCGGATACCGTCTGGCACACACGCTACTATGATCATATTATACGCAATGAGCGTGCGCTTGAACGCATCCGTAAATACATTATCTATAATCCAGCGCGTTGGCAGGCTGATAGATTGTACACACCGTAGGCTGCCAACTATGTTGGCAGAGCGAAAACACGAACTCATGCGCATCCCCTATGTGATCGATAATATCGACCATCGCCTGGCCGATATTCTGAATGAGCTGCTTGGCCGCCAGTCCGGCCAGCAGGTCGACATCGCCACGGCGTACTTCAGCATTCGTGGCTTCCAGCAGCTGCGCACCACGCTGCCCAGCGTGAAGCGCCTGCGCCTGCTGCTGGGCGATACGCCGCTCGACGCCGAGGCGGTAGGGCTGCGCCCCGACTCTGCGGCGTTCCTGCGCCACGAGCTGAATGCCGAGCCGTTCAACGCCGCCACGCTCCAGCTGGTCGAGGAGCTGGTGCGCTTTCTGCGCCGCGATGACGTCGCCGTGCGCTTGTATACCGGGCGCGCCGCCGACGAGCAAGGGCGCCGCGCGTTTCTGCATGCAAAATGCTACCTGTTCTACGGCGGAAGCAGCGATCCAAAGGCGTTGTTCGAGCAGCTGCATCCTATCGTTGGGATTGTCGGCAGCAGCAACTTCACCGGGCCGGGCCTGGTGAGCAACCGCGAGCTCAACCTTGTCCATAAGACGGTGCTGGACGAAAGCGAGATCGACGACCCCGAGGCGCGGGGCGCGGTCGGCCACCAGGCGCTCGCGCAACTGAATGTCGAGCTTGCCCCCGAGCAGCAGCGCCTGCTCAAGAGCGAGGTCGGCGCGCGCGCAATTATGGAGCTCTCGCGCTGGTATGACGAGCAATGGCAGCGCGCGATCGACTATAAAGCTCAGCTGATTGAGCTGCTGGAAAACTCCAAGTTTGGCGGGCGCGAGTACAGCCCCTACGAAGTCTACATGAAGGCGCTGTACGAGTATCTAAAAGATGATCTCGACGGCAACGTTGCGCAGCCAGCCACACGCTCGGCAGTCGAATTGGCCGAGTTCCAGGAAGACGCAGTGCGCAAGGCGCGGCGCATTTTGGCGCAGTACGACGGCGTGATCGTCGCAGACTCGGTGGGCCTGGGCAAAACGTGGATCGGCAAGAAGCTGCTCGAAGATTACGCCTACCACCTGCGCCAGAAAGCGCTTGTTATCTGCCCAGCCTCGCTGAAGCCGATGTGGGAGAACGAGCTGCGCAGCGCCTCGATCGCGGCCTATGTGATCACGCAGGAGCGCCTCGGCAACGAGGAGTTCGACATGCGCGCTGTGGCCGACGCGGATGTGATCCTGGTGGATGAGGCGCATAACTTCCGCAATAAGCGCGCCGGGCGCTACCTCCAGCTTGAGAACATCCTGGCCGCGCATGGCCGACGCGGGCGCAGCGGCGGGCGCAAGAAGCTGATCTTGCTGACCGCGACGCCGATCAACAACAATATCTTTGACCTCTACAATCAGATCAATCTGTTTACCGGCAATGATCGCACCTACTTTGCGTCGGCGGGCATCGGCGACCTGTATAGCTACTTCCTGGCCGCGCGCCGCGAGTCGGTCGAGGCCGGGAGCGTGCGAATTTTCAATCTGCTGGAAGAGGTAGTGATCCGCCGCACACGGCAATTCGTGCGGCGCGCCTACCCAGACGCCATGATCCGTGGCAAAAAGATCGCATGGCCAACCCGCCAGCTGCACACAATCGAGTACGACCTTCAGGCCACCTACGAAGGCTTCTACAAGCAGATTGTGCGGCGGATCGAGACGCTGCATCTGGCGCACTACAGGCTGGAAAGCTACAAGCGCGCCGACCAGAAGCCGGACGACTTCGAGCTTGGCCGACAGGTCGCGCTCGTCGGCATTTTCAAGAGTCGCTTTCTGAAGCGGCTGGAGTCGAGCATCGAGGCCTTTCGCATCTCCATTCGCCGTGGGCTGGAGTTCGTCAAGACCTTTGCCGAGTATCTGCAGGAGGGCGTGTTGCTGAACTCCGCGTCGTTTCAGATCGCGATGCGCTTGCTGGAACATGACGACGAGGATGCGGAAGACGTGACGCCGACCTCGCGCGCGACAGCCATTGACGACAATGCGCTGGCACGCCAGATTATCGGCGAGCTTCCGCGCCTGGACGTAGAAAAATACGACAGGCGCGGCCTGCATCGGGCACTCCAGGACGATATCGCCGCACTGACCGATATCTGGCACGACATCAAGGCGATCAGCACGCAGCACGACGCCAAGCTACAGCAGCTGAAGCGGTTGCTCGAAACAGACCTGCGTGGTCAAAAAGTGATCGTCTTTACCTACTACAAAGACACTGCCCGCTACGTGTATCAGGCACTGATGGACGACGACAACGCCGACTGGCGCGCACGCATGGGGAGCCCGAACATGCGGCGGATGGACAGCAGCGTGAAGAGCAGCGATCGCGCCCGTATCGTCGAGCAGTTCGCGCCGATCGCCAGCGGCCAGCCTGATATTGCTGGCAGCGACCAGGAAATTGATCTGCTGATCTCGACTGATGTGCTTTCAGAGGGCCAAAACCTGCAAGACTGCGGCCACTTGATCAACTACGACCTGCACTGGAACCCGACGCGCATGGTGCAACGCGCCGGGCGGATTGACCGCCTGGGCTCGAGGTTCGAGCTGCTGGCGATCTACAACATGTTTCCCGAGCGCGCGCTGGAGGAGCTGCTCGGCCTGGTACGCAGCCTGACGGCCAAGATCGATGTGATCAACCAGAGCGGGTTTCTCGATGCCAGCGTGTTGGGCGAGGTCGTCACCCCACGCGACTTTAACACGCTCAAGCGGATCGCCGACGAAGACACGAGCGTGATCGAGGAGCAGGAAGCGTTCCTCGAACTGGCAAGCAGCGAAGCGTTGATGGCCGAGCTGCAGAAAGTGCTCAGCACCGACGCCCAGCGCTGGCTGACCAACCTCGACGACGGCATTCACTCGGGCATCGAGCAGCAGCATGCCAAAGGCGTATTCTTCTATTTCACCGCACCGCGTGAAGGGGGGCGCGCGCACTTTTGGCGCTACTACGACCTGGAGAGCCGAAAAATCAGCGACAATCGCTATCAGATCATGCAGATTATTGCGTGCAGCCCCGACACGCCGCGCTTCCCCCCGCCGTACCAGGAAGTTAACATCTTTGAGATCCAGGAGCAAATCATCGCGAGCATCATGGGCGCCGTCGAGCAGCAAGTAGTCGCTGCGATCATCAATAAGCCAGTTGCAGAGGAACAGACGCTCGTCGCGCAGATCCTGCAAAGTCAGCTCAACAGCCCTGATTTTAATCGCAGCGAGCTGCGCGACCTGCGCAAATTCCTCAAGCAACCCCTGGTAGGCGCGTCGGTTCAGCAGCTACGGAAAGCCTTGCAGCGCTATAGTAGCTCGAACGAGGTTGCGCCGCTGATTGAGCTGATCCGTGAAATCTACACACAGCAGGGGATAGTCGCTTCTAGCGATAGTATTGAGAAAAAGTCGTTCAACGGGCTGAAGCGTGAGCAGCTTCGGCTTATCTGTTACGAGTACGTGTACGCATAGTTGTGTGCGCTACGTTGGCTGCTCGAGCTCGATGCGCACGCGGGCGGCGCGCGGCCAGGCGGGGTCGGTGCGCAGAGTGCCGTCCAGCATCACGATGTCGATGCTGCCATCGCGCACCACGCTGTCGGCGAGCAGCGCGTCGCCGAGCAGGCCGGAGCCGATCACGGGCACATCGGTGACGCGCTTGATGCTGTTGGCGAGCGGCACAGCCCAGCCGGGGAAGCTCGCCACCTGGGGGCTAGAGGAGGGCGCGGCGATGTCGAGCAGGCGCACGCCCCCGGCGGTAACGCGCTTGGCCACGACGCGGGCGTCCTGAAGCGTTGCGCCGCCGGGCGTAAACTCGTCGGCGAGCATGCGAAAGCCGATGATCAGGCGCGAGCCGAGCCTGCGGCGCACGCCCTCGATGATCTCCAGCGGCATGCGCACGCGCCCGTCGAGGCCGGGGCCGTAGGCGTCGGCGCGCTGGTTGCTTAGCGGCGAGAGCATGCTGTGGAGCAGGCCGCCGTCGGCGGCGGTGAGCATGATCCCGTCGGCCTCGGCGCAGAGCGCGCGCCAGGCGGCCACGATGTAGGCGTCGATCAGCGTGAAGAGATCACTGGTGGCAAGGGGCGCCGGCGGGGCGGGCGCGTCGAGTGTGAGCAGCACGCGGGCGCCGTGGGCGTGGCACGCCGCCACGAGGCTGCGCAGGCCAGGCACAAAGGCGTCGGCGTAGGCGCCGAGGTGGGCAACGCCGGGGCCGTTTGGCGGGGGCGCCACCTGGAGCGCCTCGCTTACCACCAGGCCCACGCCGCCCTGGGCACGCAGCTTGTAGTAGGCCACAAGCTCGGGCGTCACAAAGCCGTCGGCTCTGGCTAGGCCCGTTGGCAGCGGGGCCATCGCGATCCGATTTGGCAGCTCCAGGCCGCCGATCCTGAGCGGGCTGAACAGCTCGGGCATTGGCCTCCCCTCGCGCACAGGTGTCTGGTTAGTATACCGCACGCGGCTAGTACAGCCTTCCGAGTATTTTTGATGCCCTTGTACCGGCGCGCTATAGCGCGCCCCTACTTAATTTTTTATTAACTTTTGTCACAACACTGTAATCTGCTAGCCTTGCCCGAAGCCACCCTGCGCCGTTAGCATCCACATGGAATAGTTCTGCCCAGACGCTCCGGGGCTGCCACATGCTCACCACGAACTCGCTCCCATTCCTGCCCGCCGGTCGCGCACTGCGTCAGCACCGCCTTCTGCTTCAGGGGCTGCTCACCGCCGAGCCAGCGGTGCATCTGCTGCCTAGCCTGCTCAGCCTGCCGCTGGGCGTCGAGCCGCTGCCCGACCCGGCGGCGATCATGGCCGGCCCCGCGCTGCTCGGCCTGGCTGGAGCGCCCACCAGCGGCCGCAGCCTGGCGCTGCTTCAGGTAGCTCGGCGCTGGGCCAGCTCCGGGGCGCCCGGCGCCGTGCTCTACCTGCCGCTCGTTCAGGCCGACGCGCCCAACCTCTCGCCGCGCGCCGTGATCGCAGGCGCGGTGCACCGCGCGGGGCTGCCGCCCGCCCTCGCCGATGGCGCTCGCCCCGGCGTGCTGCTGCTCGATGACTGGGAGCTGCTCTCGGCGGATCGCCGCGCGATCTGGCGCGCCGCCCTCACGTCCTCCGCGCAGGCCTGGCCCGCCCTGCACGCCGTAGTGGCGCTGCCCGCAGGCGAGCGCTGGGACGAGCTGGCGCTGGTGGAGCTGCCTGCGCCAGACGAGGCACGCGCGGCGGCCTGGCTCGCCCACCTGCTGCCTGGCCACGACACGGCGCCGCTTGTGGCGGCGCTGCGCGGCGAGCCATTGGCCCGCCTGCGCAGCAGCCTCGCCGACATCGCCCTGCTTGCGCTCACCTACCCGCTGGCGGGGATGCCCGCCGGGCGGACCGAGCTCTACGAGCAGGCATACGCCCTGGTGCGCCCGCTGGCGGCGGAGGCCAACATCGGCAGGGCTGCGCTGCGTCACTACCGCCTGGCCCGCAGCCTTGCGGGCGGCGACGACCTTGAGACCCTGGCGAGTCTCGCGCCGACAGAGCGCGCCGCCGTGGCGCCGCTCGCTGCCGGCCTGCTCGACGACCCGCTCCCGGTGCTGACTTCGCTCTGGGGCGATGGGAC